>DHNF01000088.1:808-2128 GCA_002409375.1 Ruminococcaceae bacterium UBA5423 | reverse complement strand
ATTTACCCAGAGCCAAAGCATCGTCCCCGCCGTATACGTCACGCATTTCGGATTCGTGCAACGCTTTTTCGGCCAAACTGTCAAGGTGTTCGGAATCCTCGCGCACAATTCCCATAAGTCTTGAGATGGCAGATTCGACATCGGCGTTTATTTTTTTTAGCTCGGGGACTACATTCAATCTTATACGATTGCGGGCAAAATATATATTGTCGTTTGACGAATCATATATATATTCTATTGATTTGTCCCGACAATACGTTTCTATTTGATCTCTTGTACAGTTTAGCAGTGGGCGGACAACGCGGACACTCGCACCACCGTATTCAATGTTGCGTATGGCGGGGATGCCGCACAGACCGTGCAGACCGCTGCCACGCGTTATATTAAGCAGCAGCGTTTCCACATTATCACTTTTTGTATGCGCGGTTGCTACAGATGCACATAGCTTTACCGCCTGCATTGACAAGTATTCATACCTAACCCTTCGTCCGGCTTCCTCCAGACCTTCTCCCCTGTCAGCCGCCTCTTTCCTAATATCGGCCGAATACACTTTGAGCGGCACACCCAGCCGGCGGCACTGATTGATTACAAAAGATTCGTCCCTGTCGGACTCCGCACCGCGCAAACAATGGTTTATATGCACAGCAGTCAGCTTGTTTATGCCAATCTGCTTCCTATGCTCCACTAAAAAGCACAACAGCGCCATCGAGTCTGCACCGCCCGACAGCGCGACAATCATATTGTCACCTGCTTTTATCATGTTCTCACGCTGCACAGCATCAAGCACATTGATTTCAAAATCTTCGGCATTAAATCTACCCACTGCGATGCATCTCCAGACTGGTGAACTGCGTAAATTCGCCAAGCCATGAAAGCTTTACGGTACCAAGCTCGCCGTGACGGTTTTTGGCGACAATAACTTCGGACGTGCCGACTTCGACTTCAGAAGGATCGGATTTTTCATTCATATAGTACTCATCTCGGTACAGAAAGAGCACCTGGTCGGCATCCTGTTCAATAGAACCCGACTCGCGCAGATCTGCAAGACCCGGACGGTGGTTGGTTTGTCTTTCTGTGCTGCGCGCAAGCTGTGCGCATACCATCAGCGGCACATTAAGTTCTTTTGCCATAATTTTAAGGCTCCGCGTAATTTCAGAAACCTCCTGCACACGATTTTCGGTGCGGCGCGGCGAGTGCATTAACTGTAGATAATCAATCACAACAAAATCTACGTTTTTCAAGCGGCGCAGCCTTGCTTTCATTTCGGGAACCGTTATGCTTGAGGTGTCGTCGAAATACATCGAAGCCTTGCACAGTACA
>DHNF01000088.1:400-717 GCA_002409375.1 Ruminococcaceae bacterium UBA5423 | reverse complement strand
CCTTGCACAGTACACCCGACGCAGTGGCAATACGCGTCCATTCCTCAGGCGTAAGATTGCCGACGCGCAGCTTTTTGCTCGACACCTTGGCTTCACTTGAAAGCAACCGGTTTACAAGCTGCTCACGCGACATCTCCAACGTAAAAAATGCTACGGTTCTATTCTGTTGCACCGCAACATTGCGCGCAAGGTTTAACGCAAAGCTGGTTTTACCCATACCGGGACGCGCACCAACTATTATCAAATCAGAGCGGTTTAACCCTGTTGTGATTTCATCAAGTGAGGAAATGCCGGTCGGTATGCCCACAAACTGGTCG
>DHNF01000088.1:0-240 GCA_002409375.1 Ruminococcaceae bacterium UBA5423 | reverse complement strand
CTCATCAGAGGCCAATTTGTTAAACATTTCATAATTACTGGCCAAAACCTCATGAATAGGAATAAGGCCGCCTGTATGCTTGTCGCGCCGTATTTCATATATTTTTTGCTCTGCGGAGTCTAACAGCATCGAAGGCTCGATTGAGGCGTCCATCGCATCGTCCATAATTTCACGCGCTGCATTAATAAGCGTCCTAACATCGTGCTTTTCTCTGACAATGCGCGCATAATTATTAACATT
>DHNF01000128.1 GCA_002409375.1 Ruminococcaceae bacterium UBA5423 | reverse complement strand
AGACTCTGACTCTGTTTGTCTGGGTTCGAATCCTAGTTCCGCAACCAAAAAGACTGTCGATTTTTGTCGACAGTCTTTTTTACATTCCGGCTTTAGCGTGTAATAAACCCCCGGTTCTACCGGGGGTAGACAAAAAGAGCTTTAGCGTGAGAAAAACCTCCTAATGTTATACTAGTAAAGGTTTGGCAACCGCATTACTAAGAACATTAGGAGGTTTTTAACATGGGAGAGATAATAAGCACATCTCACTCGAAGTGGAGATGCGAATACCACATAGTCTTTGCTCCAAAGTATAGACGTAAAGAGATATATGGAAAGCTGAAAGCAGACATAGGAGATATACTAAGAAAACTATGCGAGCAAAAGAAAGTTGAGATAATGGATGCTACTGCCAGTTCAGACCATATACACATGCTAGTATGTATTCCGCCGTATATCAGTGTATCAGAGTTTATGGGATATCTCAAGGGAAAGAGTAGTCTGATGATTTTTGACCGCCATGCAAATTTAAAGTACAAATATGGCAGCAAGCATTTTTGGGCACGTGGATATTTTGTTGATACAGTAGGTAGAAATGAGCGTGCTATAAAAGAGTACATCAGAAATCAACTGGAAGAAGACTATACGAAAGATCAGATGACGCTCAAGGAATATGTAGACCCGTTTACGGGTAGCAAGAAACAGTATGAGTTCCTACTCTGGTTTTGTTTGGTTATCATAAAATGCATAACCTCGTTTTAATTGAATAAGATAGCGAGGCCGTCCTTTGACTTCATCATAAATTTTTGCAATATATAATCCAATAATGCTAAGGCTTATCATAATTGCGCTTCCGATAAAAAGCTGGAGTAAAATTACAGTAGAAAAACCTGCAACTGCGCGGTGTGCAAAGTACATATACAATGTTTGCACAGTCAACACAACAGCGGCAAGCCCCATTAAAACGCCCAGCCAAAATACAATTAATAATGGTGCGGATGTATATGATGTAATTGAGCTGACCGCAAGCTTTACTAAAGACCTCAGCGTCCATTTTGTGTTTCCACCCGCACGCGGAGCGACCTCAAAAGGTATGGCATATCGGTTGTATCCTACCCATGCGGACAGACCCCGAAAAAAAGTGTTTTTTTCGGGCAGCTCTTTCCAAGCTTCTACGGCCTTTCTGTCCATTAGCTTAAAGTCGGATGCCACTCCTATATCAATTCCGGTTGTTCTGCGAAAAGTTCGGTAAAACAGCCGTGCAGCCAGCTTGGATGCCAATGATTCACGACCGCGGTCACTTTTTATCCCTTCAACAATATCATAGCACTCATCTTGCCACAAGCGCACCATTTCGGGAATAAGCTCTGGAGGATGCTGCAAATCCGAGTCCATTACAAGCACAGCATCACCTCCTGCATTTTCCATACCGGCACATAAGGCTGCCTCTTTGCCGAAATTGCGAGAAAGCCTTATTATCGACACATGTTTATGGTTGTCGGCCAAACGGCAAAGCTCGGCCCATGTGTTGTCTTTTGAGCCGTCGTCAACCAGCAAAAATTGATGTTTTATTGACTCCTTATTCAATATCTCGTCCACAGTCATAACATTGTTGTAGATATAATCCCCCTCATTGAAGACAGGCATTAAAACTGTAATCAATTATCTAATCCTCCTTATCCTCCGGACCGGATTGTGGGGCAGAGACTTCGTCTTCAAAATTGGGTTGTAATCTTGTAAAGGCGTCCGATTGATTTTCTTCAACCGAATTGGAGTCTGGCACAAGCGACAGTTCCGGAAAAATCAAGCGTGAAAAAGCTGCAAACTCATTGTCATTTGGGCTATTGTGGTCAACATTGTTCTTTACAAACCTAACAAGCAATATCAGCAAAACAAGTGACACTAAGCTTATTATCACGCCGGTTAACAGGCCTATAGTGTGAAAATGCATTTTTATATCGTGTTCACCTGCATCCAATTCAAACGCCAGCATTGCATTACCGGCAGCGAAGGTTTCAACTTTTTTGCCGTCAACCTTAACTGTCCAGCCACCATCATATGGAATTGATGTGAACATCACTCCGCTTTTAGCAGCATTTATTGTGCCCGAAATATCAGTGTCACTAAATGAGCTGACTTTTAGCGGGTTGGATTTCAGCTTGTTTATTGCATTCTCAAATGCTATTTCGTCAAGCGTGCCAACATAAATGTTTCCTGAGCATGAACTTTCTGCAGTTACAGAAACGGTAATTGTATCACCCTGTTGCATAAATCCTGTATTGATAATATACGGTTCATGTGCCGACACATTCCAACTGTTACTGCCTGATGATACCTGTATGCTTTTTGCGGCGCGGCAATCAACAAACGCATAGGTCTGCCCGGTTTTTTCAATAGTTGCCGAGAATCTTCCGGCGCTTTCGCTATCCTGCGGGTTTACCGAAAAGCTAACTGTCCCGTTAACGCTTGCAACACTTTCGTTACCACTTTCAACCTGTATTGAACCTAATGTATAAAGGTCAGTATCAATGCCGGTAAGATCAGTTAATAATGCATTCTGTGATATGATGGGATCATATTGTGACGGAGTCCAGTCACGGATTGAGGATTCACACATATACCCCAGCGGTAGCACTGTTTTGTTTTCATAAATTGAATATGTGTAGTTACCAACACTCACTTTGTCAATATATTCAAGGTATGGATCAGACGATAGCTCGTCAGATAACGAAGAATCCAAAATCACATAACGAATGCCAATAAGCGAATCCATCGCAGGAACAAAACTTTTATATAAATGACTGTTGACACCGTTAACCGCGTATCCGATGTACCCCATGAATTTCGTTAGACTTTGCGGGCTGCTGGATGCGAATATTGTCATGCCGCGATAATTAAACAGTGCAGTATCAACAGTTGTGCGGCGTGGCAAGAATTCCATTCGATAAAACGAGCCCTTTGCCGCTTTGTCACCAATACCCTTGGTGCGTTCAACGGCCTTGCGTATAGCCCTTGTGTTATCATTTGCGACATAATCCGCACGCGCAGTAAAGTATTCGTTTGATTGCATTGCTTTAAAAGATGCACCGGTGTTAAAAACAGACTCGACGGTTACTATAAGCAAGATCAGCGTGTATGCCGGGCGCACTAAGATGTGCCGGCGCGAGGTTAACCCTAAAATAAGGGCATAAACCAAAACAAGCAGCAGGCTGATATATATTGTATTAAAATCATAATCATCGCCGCCAAGGTGTTCGATTAACATTATAAAACCAAGGATACCAGTGAAAGAGCCTGCGATCTGCCGGGGGCTTATGTGTCGAATGTTTATCAGCGTTTCAAAAGCTATAAGCAGCAGAACAAAGCTGTATAAAAAAGAAAAGCGGTATGGCAAATCGTTTGGCGCATGCAACCCGTGCCACAGCAAATCAAACTGGTTTATAACAAAGCTGATAGCTAATGTACTAAGCAGACCGATATATGCAACCCGCCTGCGCAGTGATATAGTTTTGAGTGTTGCAAAGATGGGCAGCAGCAATACCGAAAGCAAACCGCAATATATGTTTGGAAGGTTGCCCGAGCGAATGGTGGGTGTAGTTTCGAACAAGTGACGGCCGAGCAGTGCAAACATTTCAAAATTTGCCTTCATTTCGGGCATGGGGCTTCCTGCAGCCGAGGTATTGCCAAGCGAGATATACACGGGAACAAGCAAAAACATTGCAAGCCCGCCAGCCAAAATTGAACCTAATGCAAATCTGCCGAAGCTCAGCAGATTCGTATTATGATCGTTTTTCTGCCTTAAAGTCATACAAATAAAATACAATACCAAAAACACGCAAAGCATAAAACCAATATAGTAATTGGCATACAGTGCGTAGGCAAGCGACAGTACATATGGCAGATATTTGCCGGTGCGGATTAATTTCTCAAGACTCATCACTATCAGCGGCAATATCATAATGCAATCCAGCCACATAAGGTTCCATGAATATGCGATAAGGTACATCATAGTAGAGTAAAGAACCGACACAATAATCACCGATATGCTGCGCCGGCGGTATAAATATTGAACGCATAACGCAAATAAACCTGCAGTGAGCATGTTTTTCAGTAGCGTAATTATTAAAATACTCTCATTAAGAAATGAATCCGGGAAAAGAGTTAGCAGTATATTAAAAGGACTGGCAAGATAATAACCAAAAAGCGGGATAAAGCTTGTGCCCAGTCCAATTTTAAAAGAATAAAAGGGGTTGCCGCCGTTTTTCAACATACTCTTGAGTTGTGCAAGAAGCGGCGCATACTGATGATGCATGTCAACAATCATCACGCTTCTGTCACCAAAAGGCCACACACCAAGATACACATATGCCAGCGACATAATACTAAATCCCAACATTGCCGATATTAGCGGGTAAAACCACCATTTTTTTGGTGTAAGGGGGGCATCTCCCATCTGAATTGTAAGCAGCGCTGTTGCAATACCGGCCAGCAGAGCTCCAAGCCCGAGTGAGAAAACAAGCTTTTGGTTTGCAAATGTTAGTTGAGTATCCTGACGGAATCCTAAAAAAAGTAGGCAGGTCAAAGACAGAAATACAATAAGAAGAATAATCATGCGCAGTATCCCAGTCTGTGATACAGACGTCTTTTTCATGGGCGTCATTCCTTATAAAATATGTTTTAATATAAGTTAAAAACTTATACTACACTGTATTTGAACAGTATAGCATAAGTTTTTTTAAGGGGCAACATAAACAACCTAAAAGGTTCTTTTCTTCTTTCCGTGA
>DHNF01000130.1:7687-8720 GCA_002409375.1 Ruminococcaceae bacterium UBA5423 | reverse complement strand
CACTCAGAATATTAAAAAAGGCGAGGCGGTCCACACCCATAATCTTAAGACAAATCTCAAGGATGTTATTGAATATACCTATAACCCATCACAAACCACGACATCAGCCCGCGACTGCAAAAAAACTTTTTCAGGCTTTGTGCGCGAGGATGGCAGCGTTGGTGTCAGAAATGAAATATGGATTGTAAATACAGTGGGCTGTGTAAACAAGGTGGCACAACAGCTTGCGCTTAAAACCGGTGCCGAAAGCTTTGCGCATCCGTTCGGCTGTTCGCAACTGGGCGACGATATGCTGTTTACACAGAAAATACTTAAAGGCATGGTTAACCACCCCAATGCGGGCGGTGTATTAGTTATGGGTTTAGGCTGTGAAAACAACTGTCTTGATACATTTCGAAATGTTCTCGGTGATGTTAACCCTGATCGAGTAAAATTTCTTAATGCACAGGATACACAAGATGAACTTGAAGAGGGAGCTGCACTTATCGAACAGCTGCGGCATTATGCAGATTCTTTCAAACGCACCGAGGTGCCTGTTTCAAAGCTTGTCGTTGGTCTTAAATGCGGTGGCAGTGACGGACTAAGCGGCATAACCGCAAACCCCCTTGTTGGGCGCTTTTCAGACAAGCTTATCACCTGTGGGGGCAGCACTGTACTGACCGAGGTCCCCGAAATGTTTGGCGCCGAAACATTGCTGATGGACAGGTGCAAAAATGTTGAAGTGTTTAATAAAACCGTTGATCTAATCAACAATTTCAAGCAATACTTTTTGCGTCATAACCAGGTGATCTATGAAAATCCGTCGCCCGGCAATAAGGCAGGCGGCATTACCACCCTTGAGGAAAAATCTTTGGGATGCGTTCAAAAGGGTGGAAGATCGGCTGTGGTTGATGTGCTTGATATCGGTGAGACAGTGAAAATGAGCGGGCTTAATCTTCTTAACGGTCCCGGCAATGATATTGTTGCAATTACAAACCTGATGGCTGCCGGCGCACAATTGATTTTGTTCACCACAGGACGCGGTACACCGGTC
>DHNF01000130.1:6882-7540 GCA_002409375.1 Ruminococcaceae bacterium UBA5423 | reverse complement strand
CAGGACGCGGTACACCGGTCGGTGCGCCAGTCCCCACCGTCAAAATTGCGACCAACGATAGGGTGTTTAAGCAAAAGAGAAGTTGGATGGATTTTAATGCCGGCAAGCTGTTAAATGACCAAAGCATGGATAGCCTTGCCGACGAGCTATTCGATTTTGTGCTTAAAGTTGCATGCGGCAGCCAAACCCGCAACGAAATTAACGGATACAAGGAAATTTCAATATTCAAAGACGGCATAATTTTATAATTGCGGATTGCGTTATAATCTTATTTGCGGGTGAACTGCGGTTGCCGGCGTATCTCGCAATTGTATATAATATTAAAAATGAAGGAGATCTAATCAATGAGCTTTATCAATAATGATTTCATGCTGCGCACAAAAACGGCGCGCACCCTCTATCACGGCTGTGCAGAAGATATGCCCATTATCGACTATCATTGCCACCTTAGCCCTCAATTGATTGCAAAAAACCATAGATTTGCAAATATAACAGAGCTTTTGTTGGGCGGTGACCATTATAAATGGCGTGCAATGCGTGCGTATGGAATTGATGAGTGGTATATAACGGGCGGGGCTAAAGATTTTGAAAAGTTTGAAAAATGGGCAGAAATTATGCCTTTTTGTATCGGCAATCCGTTATACCACTGGACACACCT
>DHNF01000130.1:6254-6728 GCA_002409375.1 Ruminococcaceae bacterium UBA5423 | reverse complement strand
TACCACTGGACACACCTTGAACTTAAAAGGTATTTTGATATTGACGAAACTCTGTCACAAAAGAATGCGCGCAAAATTTGGGATACGTGCAATCAAATGCTCATGGGTGATGATTTCAGAGCACAATCACTGATTAGGCGCTCAAATGTTGAGGTTGTATGCACCACAGACGATCCCTCTGATGATTTGGAATATCACCGCCAAATAAAGGGACAAAACCTATCGTTTAAGGTGTTGCCTGCATTTAGACCGGACAAGGCTGTTAATATTGATAACCCGGCATTTGTACCCTATATAAAAGCGCAGGGTATAAATTCATACGAGGACTTACAGGCATGGCTTGTTAGCCGGATTGATTATTTTCATGAAAATGGCTGCCGTTTGTCTGACCATGCATTAGAAACGGTACCATTTGAAATGGGCGATGCGCAGGCGGTATTTGGCAAAGCAGTTAATGGTGATGTCACAACGGCT
>DHNF01000130.1:5551-6105 GCA_002409375.1 Ruminococcaceae bacterium UBA5423 | reverse complement strand
TTAATGGTGATGTCACAACGGCTGTCGAACACGATGTGTTTAAAACAGCAATGCTGCAAATGTTAGGGCGTGAATACTCAAAACGCGGTTGGGTAATGCAGCTTCATATCGGTGCGCTGCGCAACAATAATACACCGATGTTTCAAAAGCTGGGACCTGATACAGGCTTTGATTCAATGGGCGATGTGAGCATAGCAGCCCCGTTGTCGCGTCTGATGGATAGCTTGGAAGCCTGTGATTCACTACCAAAAACAATATTGTATACACTGAACCCAAAAGACAACTATGTTTTGGGAGCCATGATTGGAAATTTTCAAAAAGGTCCGACAAAGGGAAAAATACAATTTGGCTCAGGTTGGTGGTTTAATGACCAGCGCGATGGAATGGTCGCGCAGATGAAAGCGCTTGCAAATGTTGGCCTTCTCAGTGCGTTTGTCGGTATGCTTACCGACTCGCGCAGCTTTGTGTCTTATCCGCGCCATGAATATTTCAGGCGTATTCTGTGCAACTTGATAGGCGGATGGGTGGAACGTGGGGAATACCCCGAGGATTAC
>DHNF01000130.1:0-5417 GCA_002409375.1 Ruminococcaceae bacterium UBA5423 | reverse complement strand
CCCCGAGGATTACGAAACACTTAAAGTAATTATCAAAGATATATGTTATAACAATGCCAAGGATTACTTTGGTTTTTGATTATAGTATCAGCGCTTTTGGCGGGAGATTTATGCTCCCGCCAAATTATGAAAACTGGATGTGATTAAGAGCACAACAGGCATTTGAGGGGTGATGTTATGAAAAAGAAAATATTATTAGCACCAAGTATAATACTTCTTTTACTAATAGGATTAATCTTATGGAGTAATTGGAATAATATTTTTTTTAAACCAGTAGACAGTCATAAGGTGACAAAAATTAATTTAAAAATTGACCAACTATATAATAATGATATTAATATTGATATTGAAAACCAAGATTCAATTAACGCCATAATAGATATAGAAAATCTGGTACGAAAAAATGATGGAACGAATTTTCTTATTAAGGCAAAGCCTTGGAATATTGAAATTGAGTATAGTTTAAACAACGGCGACAAAGTAATTCGAAAATATAAAGGGCAAAGTATCTTGGTTGAACTTCAAAATAAATTCTCAAATGTACCGGAGGTAAATAAGGAGATTTCGGTTGATTAGTACCGTGTTGTAATAACTGTAACAGAGATGCAATTTAGATACATACAGTGAGTACTTTGGATTGTTGGGTTGTGGCGGGGGCTTTATGCTCCCGCTGACAATTATTCTAAGCCGGACAAGCTCGGCAAATGCTTGCATTCTTGGCTAATTATTAGTATAATTATTTAGTTTGAAAGATCAAACACGAAAATGACATTCGGGGGGTTGCTTTATGGTCAAAGCAATAGTAGGTGCGAACTGGGGCGATGAGGGAAAAGGGAAAATTACTGATGTATTATCCGCAAAATCCGACATTGTCATACGATTTCAGGGTGGCAGCAACGCCGGACATACAATAATCAACCAACACGGCAAATTTGCATTGCATCAGCTGCCGTCAGGCGTTTTTTATAACCATATCACTAACATAATCGGAAACGGAGTCGCCCTTGATATTGAAAAGTTTTTAAAAGAAGTTGAGACTTTAGCGCAAAACGGAGTGCACCCCCGTCTTATGGTTTCTGACCGCACACAGGTTGTAATGCCGTATCATGTGTTGTTCGATATGTACGAAGAAGAAAGATTAGGGGGCAAATCATTCGGCTCGACAAAGTCGGGTATAGCGCCTTTTTATTCGGATAAATATGCAAAAACAGGGTTTGAATTATGTGAACTGTTTGACGAAGAATACGCATATGAAAAGCTTAAAGGCATTTTGGAAGTTAAAAATGTGCTTTTATCGCAGTTGTACCATAAACCCACGCTTGATGCGGACGAGGTTTTTGCGTCACTGATTAAACTGCGAGACAAAATTGCTCCCTATGTCGCAGATACATTTCAATTTTTGCGAAAATCAATCAATGAGGGCAAGAGCATACTGCTCGAGGGGCAGCTTGGCGCACTCAAAGACCCCGACTACGGGATATATCCAATGGTTACTTCATCTTCGACATTAGCAGGCTATGGTGCGATAGGCGCGGGGCTTCCGCCTTATGAAATCAAAGACATCATAGCTGTAGTCAAATCCTATTCGAGTGCTGTCGGCTCGGGGGCGTTTGTCAGTGAAATGTTCGGTGACGAGGCACATCAATTGCGCATACGCGGCGGAGATGATGGAGAATTTGGGGCAACTACCGGTCGCCCACGCAGGATGGGCTGGTTTGACTGCGTTGCATCAAGGTATGGTGTGCAGGTGCAGGGTGCTACACAAGTAGTGCTTACAATAATAGATGCTTTGGGATATCTTGACGAGATACCGGTTTGCGTTGGATACGAGGTCGACGATAAAGTGATAAAAGACTTTCCGACCACGCCCACATTACAGCGCTGTAAGCCGGTGTATGAGGTGTTGCCGGGTTGGAAAACCGATGTGCGTGGCATAAAAAACTATGATGATTTGCCCCGAGACTGTCGTAATTATATCGAGTTTATCGAAAAACAACTCGGTGTTCACATTACAATGATTTCAAATGGTCCCGGCAGAGAAGAACTTATTTACCGCTAATAAAAATGGTGGAAAGGCAAGGTAATATATGACACACAACGAAACAATACTCGTTCTGGATTTTGGCGGACATCACAATCAGCTTATAGCGCGCCGTATTCGCGAAATCGGTGTGTATTCAGCAATAAAGCCATACACAACACCGGTTGAGGAAATTCGGGCAGCAGGCTATAAAGGCATAATATTAGCTGGTGAATCCAACAGTACATGCGATGACACGCTGCGTTACACTCGCGAATTATTAGAGCTTGGCGTACCCGTGCTCGGCATTTGTTATGGCGCACAGCTTATTACATCGCTTTGCGGCGGTACAGTTAGTGACCCTGAATGTGAAAATGGTGAAACCATTGCAAAGTTTGATGTCTCCAGCCTTTTGTTTAAAGAGCTTGAACAGGCACAGCAGTGCCGGATGAACCATTCCGTAAGCACTTCGTCCTTGCCTGAAGGTTTTAAAACAACGGCGCATACGGCTAACAGCAACTGTGCTGCTATTGAGGATGAAAAACGCAAAATATATGCAGTGCATTTCCATCCGGAGGTGTTAAACACGACGACCGGAACCAAAATACTGCGAAACTTTCTATTTTCTATATGCGGCTGCAAGTTGAGCTGGGAAATGTCATCATTTGTTGAAACGTCGATTAACAAAATAAAAAACCAAATTGGCAACAAACGTGTTCTTTGTGCGCTTTCGGGTGGCGTTGATAGCGCGGTTGCCGCCGTTATGGTTGCGCGCGCAGTCGGCTCACAGTTAACCTGTATTTTTGTCGATCACGGCCTGCTCCGCAAGGGAGAGGCTGACATGGTGGAAAAAACCTTTACCCAAAACTTCGACATTGAGTTTGTCCGAGTCAATGCCCAAAAAAGATTTCTCGACAAACTTAAGGGCGTAACCGATCCGGAAACAAAACGAAAGATTATCGGTGAAGAATTTATACGCGTGTTCGAAGCTGAGGCCACGAATTTAGGACAAATTGATTATCTGGTGCAGGGCACGATTTATCCCGATGTGATTGAAAGCGGCGGTGATAATGCCGCTGTGATAAAAAGCCATCACAATGTAGGCGGGCTTCCCGATCGCATGAACCTTAAGCTTTGCGAACCGCTGCGTGACTTGTTCAAGGACGAGGTACGCCGCGCTGGTATCGAGCTTGGTCTGCCCGAGCATATGGTATGGCGTCAGCCTTTCCCGGGGCCGGGACTTGCTGTTAGATGCATAGGAGAGATAACTCCTGAACGGCTTGCCATACTGCGTGAAGCCGACGCAATATTTTGTGATGAAATTGATAAAGCCGGGCTTAACCGCGAACTCAACCAGTACTTTGCTGTTATCACAGATATGCGTTCAGTAGGTGTTACTAAAGATGTACGCACCTATGACTACACAATAGCACTGCGCGCCGTCACGACCGCCGATTTTATGACAGCCAACTGGGCACGAATCCCGCTTAATGTGCTCGCTGCAGCCTCTAACCGCATAGCAAGCGAAGTCAAGGGCGTCAATCGCATAGTCTACGACATCACAAGTAAACCCCCTGCAACAATTGAGTGGGAGTAACTGCATAAAAGCCAGAAACCCAGCAACAGAGCAGGTTTCAGGCTTTTATTTTTGCAAAAGCGTACCGGAAGCGTACCACTTATTTTTTTTCGGTGCTTTTTTCCACTTTTTCAAGCTCATTTATTAGACCAGAGAGATCAGCAGAAGGAGGAGCCGAAACAGGCTCGTCTTTGCTTATTGCATGTCGCTCGAGATCATCGGCGATGGTTTCCATTTTATCCGGGTAGAGATGGGAGTACGTCTCCATGGCGACCTTCACCGTATCACCCAGACGCTCGGCCACGGCCACGATGGAATAACCCAGCTCCACCAAGAGAGCAGCATGGGAGTGCCTGAGGTCATGAATCCGGATGCGCTTCACCCCGGAAGCGGCAGCAATCCGGTCAAGCTCCCGGTTCAGCGTTCCGTGAGAGAAGTAGAAGACCCGATCCCCCACTCCAATATCGTAAAGGGCATTAATATAGGCCAAGAGCTCGTCATAAAGGAAACCGGGAATGGAGACATCACGGACGCTGTTCTCGGTCTTTGGAGGACCCGGAGCGTCCTCCCCTTCCCTTCGGTGGTGCGTTTTTTCAATCCGGATCGCTTTTGACGGCAAGACATCAGCCGGAGTAATGGCCAAGCACTCGCCCACACGGAGACCGGCCCAATAAAGAACCATCAGAGCAACACGGAAGCCGGGCTTCGTAACAAGAGGAATGGCCTGCGAGAATTCGGCCAGCGTCCAGAACTTCATTTTTCCGGCTTTCTTTTTACCCATAAAACCCGCAGGCAAGCAAGGATTTTTATCCAGGTTATAAAACATAACCGCATAATTAAAGATTGCAGACAGGCGGCTATTAATGGTGCGTATGTAGGTTTCCGCATATTTGCGACCAGTCCGGGGATTGATGGCAGACATGACGACGTTCTGCCAATTACGGATAGCCACCGCGTCGATTTCATTCACCTGAAGCTCGCCGAAATAAGGCAGCAACCATTTATCAATAATTGAGTCTTGAGTCCCCCGCGTCCCCAAACGGACCCGGTGCTCCGCATCGGCCTGGTAGAGCTGCACCAAGGAAGCAAAAGACATATCGCAGCTGCGACTGTTCTTCAGGAGGAACTCGCGCTCGAACGCCTGGGCGTCCGACTTTTTGTCGAAGCCTTCCTTTTTCTTTTTGCGCCTGGTACCGGTCCAGTCCGTATACCAAAACGACGCCTTCCATTTGACGGCGCCGCGTTTCGTTTTGTATTTTGACGCAGGCATAGCAGCTCCCTCCCTTCCGCGCCCAGAGTGGCGCTTTTTTTATTTGCCTACAGCGGGCACAGAATCGCCCATAAACGCCGATTTGTTGTTTAAGACATAATCCCTCACCCACCAGTCGAAAGCGACGAGGGCGACGCCCACGACGCCACCAAGAACGAGATTAACGACCGCAAAGATGATTAAGGACGTGCGCCGGTTTTCATACCACGAAACAACCTCCGGATTACCGGCACGGATATTCCCGACCGAGCGGAGCCGGAGAATCGCATTGATAACATTCCACACACCGGCAGCGGCAGTATACACAAAGAAGACCTGCACGGCTCCGATGACAAGCCACAGGAGGCCGGAGATTATCTCGCAGCGCTTCACCTTGGCAGCAACAACATCGGAAGAAGACATGGCAGCGACCGTCGCCTTGCGATTGCGGACCCGTAACACCTGGCTGCAGGAAGGGCAACGAACAATAACCTCCGGAGCGGACATGTCCACGGAGGCATCAAAAGTGCGACCACAGCTGCAACGGATATTCATACAGGCACCCCCTCAGA
>DHNF01000138.1:2485-2961 GCA_002409375.1 Ruminococcaceae bacterium UBA5423 | reverse complement strand
CACCCAGAAATTGTTGTTTCGTATGACCGTACATCTCCTGCAATTACACCAAACCATCCATCACGCATAAGGTACAACATACTTGGAGGATCAGGATATGCAATTGAAGGGCAATGGGTATCGTGGAAAATAAATGCACCCCAGTCCGGATATTATTTTCTTGATTTTGTATACAGACAAAATATTAATAATGGGTTGGATACGCGTCGACGCCTTTATATTGATGATGAGGTGCTGTTTGAAGACTGTGATGAACTCGTATTTCCTTATTCAGACTCTTTTTCTAAATATTCAGTTTCAGATGTCAATGGTAATCCGTGCCGAATTTATCTTGAAAAGGGCGACCACACAGTAAAGCTTGAAGTTACTCTTGGTTCAATCAGTTCGGTATTACAACAATTAAATAAGGTGGTTCTTGATTTAAATCGATTGTATAACAAAATAATTATTATCGTGGGAGAAACTCCCGATCCATA
>DHNF01000138.1:1184-2328 GCA_002409375.1 Ruminococcaceae bacterium UBA5423 | reverse complement strand
TATGATTTGGATAAGCACATAGATGGTCTATTGGAAACTTTGCAAGTTTCGGCCGATAATCTTGACAATATAACTACAGAGCTCAATTCTGGCCAGGGCGAAAACGGCGAGACTACAGCACGCATAAACGAGGTTGCCATCAGGTTGCGCAAACTTGCCGGCAATCCTCGTAAAATACCAACTAATCAAGATATCCTTCGCTCTCATATAAATATGCTGGCCGACATTATGGCAAATATGCGAAGGCAGCCGCTTGAATTAGATTCCTTTACATTGCGGTCTCCCGGTAAAATGGTGTCATCAAATAAGAAAAGTTTCTGGGACTTGCTTTTATTTCGTATTAAAGCAGTAATTAGTTCGTTTACCGACGATTATTCTACCTTACATAAAGGTAATTCATCTAAAAGCAATATTAATGTTTGGGTTAGTACAAACAGTGTTGCAACGATAGGGTATTTCACGGGACGCGACCAGGCGCAAATTGTAACACAGCTTATACAGGATTCGTTTTATCCAAAGACAGGGATATCTGTAAATCTATCTCTCATGAATGCAACAACACTAATACAAGCGATGGTGTCTGGGAAAGGTCCGGATACTGCACTGTTTCTTGAAGAACAGGTACTTGCTAATCTTTATTTTCGGAATGCATTAGCCGATTTGAGTGAAATGCCAGGTTATGACGAAATTGAAAAACGTTTTTATCCGTCTTCGATGATCTCATTAAAAACCGGTGGAAAAACATTTGCTTTGCCCGAAGTGCAAAGTTTCAATATGCTGTTTTATCGCACCGATATATTTGATGAGTACGGTTTAAAACCTCCAAATACATGGGATGAGTTTTATAAACTGCTAACTGATTTACAAAAAAAGGGAATGCAAATCGGAATAGCAGAATCTCCACAAATATATGAAATGTTATTACTGCAAAACGGCGGAAAAATATATTCAGATGATATGTCAAAGACACTGTTAACATCTGAAGAGTCGGTCAGTGCTTTTAAAACATGGACAGAGTTATATGTCCGGCACAGTATTCCGATAGCATTTGATGCTCTTAACAGGTTCCGTACCGGGCAAAACCCGGTGGTTATTTCCCCTGTTTCATTTTACAGCTCATTAGAAGTCAGTGCGCCTGAAATCC
>DHNF01000138.1:411-974 GCA_002409375.1 Ruminococcaceae bacterium UBA5423 | reverse complement strand
AAGCTGTGTTGTGAGCGGGGCTGCTGTAATGAATGACAGTATTAAAAAAGACGAGGCTTTTAAGTTTTTGGAATGGTGGACGAGTACCGAGACACAAAACAGATTTGGTTTTGAGTGTGATACTCGTCTTGGAGTATCAGCCCGATATTATCCCGCCAATATTGATTCATTATCATCGCTGCCTTGGTCTGCGGAAGAATTAGATGTGCTGTTTAAACAGCGTGAGGCTCTTAGTGACATTCCCCTGTCACCTGCAACATATTACTTAACCCGCAACTTAAGCAATGCTTTCAGACGAGTTGTTTATTCATATGAGAACCCGAGAGATGTTATATATCGTTATGGTCGTGAAGTGGATAATGAACTTGAAAGAAAGCGCGAAGAGTTGGGTATGAAGGGGGATAATAATGGATAAAGTTAATAGCTTTTTCAAAAAGTACGGCGATAGTTATTTTTTCTTATCCTTTTGGCTGATTTTATTTACCTTGTTTACTGTAATACCCGTCATCGTTGCAATATTTTTTAGCTTTACTAATTTTGATATGGTTCAGCAACCGCGTTTT
>DHNF01000138.1:0-295 GCA_002409375.1 Ruminococcaceae bacterium UBA5423 | reverse complement strand
AAATTATTTTAGACTTTTTCTCGATGATGATGTTTTTTTAAAGGCTTTGTCAAATACCTTGCTGTTCGCATTGATTACCGGACCATTGGGATATGTAATAAGTTTTGTCGGGGGCTGGCTGATTAACGATCTTGGTCGTTTTCCACGGACCTTATTAACATTTTTGTTTTATTCCCCATCACTTGTGGGCAGCTCATATCTTATGTGGACATACCTATTCAGCAACGATTCGTACGGAATATTAAACAGTGTCTTGATTAATCTCGGACTTATTGACAGCTCGATACAGTGGTTA
>DHNF01000037.1 GCA_002409375.1 Ruminococcaceae bacterium UBA5423 | reverse complement strand
ACTTAATACCATTAGACTTTCATTGTGAATGAACCGAAGAGAGGGCGAGATTGTGGTAATCTGTTTGAGGATCCAATGCTGAAAGTGCCGAATCGGTTAGCATGATGCCGCGCTGTACTATTTTGTTGCCGAAACGGGAGCGCAGATTATCCAGCACTTCTTCGACACGCTCGTGACTGCGCGACTTTTGTACCGACGGTATAAACGATATTTGCTCGAACCCACGCGCACTTAAATTGCATGCACGAACCCCAAGACTTCGCACCGGCTTGCCATTCTGATGATGCTTTTTTATAAGTTCGTGTGCTTTTAAATAAATAGTCGTAGAATCACAGCACGGTGCCGTAAGTTTCCCCTGGCGTTCAATCCAAGACAGATTGGTTCCGCGAATGCTAATCTGTACGGTATCGCATTGCAGATTGTGCTGCCTTAAGCGCGCAGCGACGCTTTCACTTAGCACCATCAGCGTAATTTTCATTTCATCGTAACTTGTAAGGTCACGTGGCATGGTAGTGCTGTTGCCAATTGATTTTATTACAGGCCGCTCGCCTATTGCCGCTACAGGAGACGTATCGTATCCGTTGGCATAAAGCCACAGGGTTTCCCCGCATTTTCCAAGCCAATCCTTTACATATCGGCGGTCGGTTTGAGCAAGCTTGCCAATTGTGTCAATACGCTTGCGCTGGAGCAAATTTGCTGTTGCCCTGCCTACAAACAGCAGTGAGGACACCGGCATCGGCCATACAATTTCACGAAAACCGTCAAAGGGTATAACCGTTGTGGCGTCCGGTTTTTTATAATCGCTGCCAAGCTTTGAAAAAATTTTGTTGAAAGACACCCCTGCTGATATTGTAATGCCCAGCTCGGATTTAATTTTTTCCCGGATTGAATTTGCAATTGACTCACCATTGCCTAACTGCCATGTGCTACCGGTGACATCAATCCAGCACTCATCAAGTCCGTAAGGCTCCACTCTATCGCTGTATTGCGAGTAAATTTGACGGCACATTTTGGAGAACTGCATATACAGATCAAAATGAGGAGGAACAAATACAATATTAGGACACAATTGTCGTGCAAGCCAAAGTGGATTTCCTGTTTTTACACCGTACTTTTTAGCCTCGTAATTTTTTGCAAGCACAATACCATGCCGCAGCTCTGGATCACCTGATACTGCTACCGCAAGGCCGCGCAGTTCAGGGTGATACAAACATTCAACCGACGCATAAAAATTGTTGCAGTCACAATGCAGAATTGTGCGGTTCACATCTCCAACCCCAAACATATGTTCTTATATATAGTATAGAACTAATGTTCGGTTTATGCAATGGAAATTTGTAGACAATAATTTTGGTTGTATTAATACTAAATACTAATACTATGTGTGGAAAACTACCAATAAATAAACAATTTAATTTAATAATTTATTCTACAATTTTTCCCTTTAAAATATGTATAAATATTTCTTGCATTGCAATAATGCTTAGAGTATAATACATTTAACTTTCTATTTGTATAATATAAAGTCTGGAGGTAACTTTATGAAAAAAAGGAAGATTTTTTCAATAGTAGTTGCTGCCGCACTTCTTTTCGGTATTGCTGCCGGCTGCAAGAAGGAAGATAACGGCGACACTATTAAAATCGGAGGTTTGGCTCCACTTACAGGAGATGTCTCGCAGTATGGTATCGCTGTTAATAATGCGGTAAAGTTGGCGGTCGAGGAGATTAACGACAACGGCGGGATTTTGGGCAAACAAATTGATTACATATGCTTAGATGAAAAGGGAGACGCCGACGAGGCGGTCAAGGCATATAGGAAACTCGTTGAAAACGAGAAGATAGTGGCACTTTTAGGTGATGTCACGTCCAAGCCGACAGAAGCCGTTGCGCAAAAAGCAAAGCTTGATAACATGCCAATGATTACAGCTTCGGGTACTGCCGAAAGCATTACCAAAGTTGGTGAAAATGTTTTTAGGGCATGCTTTATTGACCCGTACCAGGGACAGCTTATGGCGTCATATGCTTCTAAAGAGCTCAAGGCGAAATCGGCTGCTATACTTTATGACACCTCGGATACCTACTCAACCGGAATTGCCGACGCGTTCGAAGATGCGGCAAAGGATTTGGGTATGACGATTACCGACAAAGAGGGTTACACAGAGGGCAACACAGACTTTAGCTCACAGTTGACAAAGATTAGAGCCAGCAACCCGGATGTTCTGTTGCTCCCGGTTTATTATTCGGATGTGGCTTTGATAGCTGTTCAGGCGAAAAATCAGGGAATTACGTCCAAATTGCTTGGAGCTGATGGTTGGGACGGTGTTTTGAACCAGATTGCAGAATCAGATGCAGATGCTATCGCTAATGCATATTTTTGCAGTCAGTATTCAGCGTCAAGTGATGACCCCGACTTGCAGGCGTTTTTGAGTAAATATAAGGAAACTTATAATTTTGAAGCCAACATGTTTGCGGTGCTTGGATATGATGCAATGTATATCTTGGCAGATGCAATTGAAAGAGCGGAATCGACCGATTCCGACGATATTATCAATGCTTTAAAAGAAACAAACCATGACGGCTTGACCGGCACAACCACATTTGATGAAAACCGCAATCCGGTTCGTCAGGCTGTGATAACGTCATTTGACGGCTACAGCTATAAAGTGGTTGAAAACTATAGCATGGACTAAGCATTTAAAATTACAATAAGTATCTGAAAAGGGGGTGGAGTTTTCACCCTCTTTTCGGGTGTATAAGACATACAAGTCTGGAAGGTGCGGCAATGGAGTTTATTGAACAGGTATTGAACGGTTTGGGACAGGGCAGTATTTTTGCGCTGGTTGCACTCGGATACAGCATGGTATACGGGATTGTACAGCTCATTAATTTTGCCCACGGTGATATTATTATGGTGGGAGGATATACCGCGTTTGTGACTTTTATCACATTTGGTATGCCGCTATGGCTGGCAATAACAATTTCTGTATTGGCGTGTGCTGCCGCGGGGTTAATTATTGAACGCGTAGCATATCACCGTTTGATTGTACACAATGCCGCACGCATATCGCTGTTGATTACGGCGCTCGGCGTCAGTATATTTTTACAAAACCTATTTATGTTGATATTTGGGGCGGAACCCAAGCACATTCCGACACTTTTCCCTATGGAAACGATAAAGCTTGGAAACACCGAGTTGTCTTCGAATACCATATTGAACATTGGTGTTTCAGTCATTATGATGATTGGGCTTCAGTTGCTTGTTAACAAGACAAAGATAGGCAAAGCAATGCAGGCGTCTTCCGAGGACGCTGGGGCAGCAAAGCTTATGGGTATAAATACAAATAAGGTGGTTGCGTTTACATTTATGGTTGGCTCTGCCCTTGCGGCGGTAGGCGCAATTTTATACTGCAACACCTATTCACAGATAAAACCGTCTATGGGTAATTTTTTAGGGCTTAAAGCGTTTGTAGCCGCTGTTTTAGGCGGAATTGGTTCGATCCCGGGCGCCATGCTCGGAGGGTACATTATCGGCATCGCCGACAGCTTGACAAAAGCATATGTCAGCAGCACTCTAAACGACGCCGTTGTATTCGGAATTTTGATATTGATGTTAAGTGTCAAACCATCCGGACTTATGGGCGACGACAGGAGGGAAAAGGTGTAAGGCGATGAATATTTTAAAAAAGAAAACCGGTGTTTATTATCTTGTCAACGCAGTGCTTGTTGCAGCTTTATTTTTAGTTTTAATAATAGTAATTAATACCGGTACACTAAACGGATATTATACTGATATACTGACATTTGCATTAATAAATATAGTTCTTGCCGTAAGCCTTAATTTGGTTACCGGAATTTTGGGACAACTTGTGCTCGGGCACGCGGGCTTTATGTTAGTTGGGGCATATGCCGCAGCACTGTTCACCAAAAACAGCGGGCTGCCTCTTGATGTGGCATTTCCGATAGGGCTTGTATTGTCCGGCTTGTTCGCCGCGATTTGCGGTGTTGTTATAGGCCTACCCGCATTAAGGTTGCGCGGCGATTACCTTGCAATTATTACGCTTGGGTTTGGTGAGATTATCCGTGTTATAGCAAATAACTTAGAAATTACCAATGGTGCAATGGGGCTTAGAGGGATAGACTCTTTAAGCAACAGGAACAATCCCGGCGCCATGTTTACATATGCCTTTTTTATAGCGGTTGTGGTTATCTTTTTGATGTTTACCTTTGTACGGTCCAGACACGGTCGTGCGGTTATCTCGATAAGAGAGGACGAAATTGCTGCCGAATCTATGGGCATCAATACGACTTACTACAAAATGTTTGCCTTTGTTTTGGCCGCATTTATTGCCGGTATTGCGGGTGGTGTATATGCGCATCATGTTGGTGTTATTGACCCGGCCAAGTTTGATTTCAATCGTTCTGTTGAAATTCTTATTATGGTTGTTCTGGGTGGGATGGGATCAATTACCGGATCAATTATTTCTGCTTCGGTTCTGACAATACTTCCCGAATTACTGCGAGAATTTTCACAGTATCGTATGCTGATTTATTCAATTATACTTATTT
>DHNF01000074.1 GCA_002409375.1 Ruminococcaceae bacterium UBA5423 | reverse complement strand
CACGGAGTTAGGAAAAGAGCCAGTTTTTTGAGTGTTCAAGTGTTTTGGTCGATAATCGGTTTTGTCCGCTATCAGCTGTCCTTGGAATTGTTCGGACATCAGTATTATAAAATACAAAAGGGCGGCTTTTTGCCGCCCCATTTTGTCTGTCACCTTTGCACGCGTCCCGATGCATCGCCTGCCGCAAGCTTTTTGACCTCATCAACCGATACAAGGTTGAAATCGCCCTCTATCGAATGTTTAAGGCACGATGCTGCAACAGCAAATTCCAGTGCGGACTGGGCGTCATTGCCCGACAACAATGAATAAATAAGTCCAGCTCCAAAACTATCGCCGCCGCCTACTCTGTCTACAATATGAACAAGATAATTTCTGCTGAAATAATATGAATTACCATCATAAAGCATAGCTGCCCAGTTGTTGTCGTTTGCCGAAATTGACCCGCGCAGCGTTATCGCAACCTTTTTTAAACCAAATGTGTCGGCAAGTTTTTTTGCCACCTGCTTATACCCCTCATGGTTGACCTTACCTGTGGTAACATCGGTGTTTTCGGCACGGATACCAAACACATCGGCAGCGTCCTCCTCATTGGCTATGCACACATCGACAAAGGGCATAAGCTCGGACATAGTGCGCCCTGCCTGCTCACGTGTCCAAAGGTTTTTGCGATAATTTAAATCGCAGCTTATTGTAACGCCTTTATCCTTTGCACATTTGCAGGCTGCCTTGCAAATTTCGGCAACATTTTCACCAAGTGCCGGTGTGATGCCGGTAAAATGAAACCAATCGACACCATCAAAAATATTATCCCAATCAAAATCCGAAAGTTTTGCCTCGGCTATTGCAGAACCTGCACGGTCGTACACAACCTTTGACGGGCGTTGGCTTGCACCTTTTTCAAGAAAATAAATGCCGACACGGTTTCCGCCGCGCACAATTTTGGTGGTGTCAACTCCAAACCGTCGCAGCGAATTTACTGCTGCCTGACCTATTTCGTGTGTGGGAAGCTTTGTCACAAATGCAGCGTCAAGTCCGTAATTAGCAAGAGAAACAGCTACATTTGCCTCACCACCGCCATAAGTTGCACCAAAGGTATCGGCCTGCACAAAACGATTATAACCAGCCGGCGCCAGCCTTAGCATAATCTCACCGAATGTAATTACTCTTTTCATCATTACTACCCCCTATTTTTGTACCAAATGAACTGCAAATCCACCAATTTCATTTTCAAGATAAATAAATACTAATTTTCCGTTATCATCATATTTTGCCGTGTCTTGATTAAATTTAACGCCCTTTCGCCGTAAATAAGAATAAGCGCGATTAAGATAATTAGTGCGTATTGCAATATGTCCGTTTGTGCCCGGACCTTTGCTTTTCATCAATTCAAGCCCGCTCGAGGCAAAATATGATACATTGCCCTCGCTCTTTTCAAATCCGAAAATACTCTTAAGCTCATCGGCTGCACACCCTGCAGAAGCATTATCCGCAAAATTTATGCCAATATGAACCAAACTGAACCCGAGCATTTGCCGGATAGCCTGTTTTGTCAAGCTGCGCACAGCATCAAAATCTCCCGAGTCAATCAAATCGGATTTAACCATCCAGCTTCCGCCGCATGCAACTATTTTATCAAAATCAAGATAAGCATTTAAATTGCTTGCGTTAATTCCCCCGGTGGGAATAAAGCGAATATTACCGTATGGTGCAGACATTGCTTTTATCATGGACAGACCGCCTGCGTTTTCTGCCGGAAAAAACTTTACAACATTAAGTGAGATCGACATTGCTTGCTCAATTTCGCTTGGTGTTGCAACTCCCGGAATAATCGGATATCCTTTATCCAAACAGTGCTTTACCACTTTGGGATTAAGTCCGGGGCTAACAATAAATCGAGCACCTGACTTAACGGCAGTATCAGCTTGTTCGGTTGTCAGAACAGTGCCCGCTCCAACAAGCATATCCGGAAATGCTGTTGTTATTTCTGATATAGCCTGTGCAGCCGCATCAGTTCGAAACGTAACCTCTGCGCACGGCAAACCGGCATCACAAAGTGCCTTAGCCAGCGGTACTGCATCCTGAGCCCTTTCAATCTTAATAACGGGCACCAGCCCTAATTCTTCAATCTGTTTTAATAACTCCTGCATGCTTTTGCCCCCTTATACTAATACACAAACAGTATACTGATAGAATCCTATAGGATTTTTATTCCATTGTCAAGTTTTTTAATCTGCTCAAAAACTACACACTTCTGTTTTTAAATCCTACTACAAAAAACGATAACCGCCGTTTAAGGCGGTTAGTATTAGTTAAACCAGCTATTAAACCGCCGGCTCAAATCTTCAAATATTTCTACTATTTTAAATCTTACCTTGAACCTTTTGGGCTGCGTTACAATTTGTTCTTGTGCGGGATCGAGTACATCGGGCAATTCAGCAGCATCGGTTGCAGCAGACACACAAATAGGAGGGAATATCACACACCACCAGTTTTTACCCTTGCCCTCACCTATAGTGATCCTAACGGCATCATAAATGCCGGCAGGCAGCATTAGATTATCGTATTGGCGTGTCGTAAAATACATCTCGCACAATGATGCTTTGACAGAATAATCATAGCCTTCGTTAAAAACACGCCGCTGTGCTGCCGTTTCTATTTCATTTAACCTTTTTTGCGCAACTGCCAGTGCTTCACCTTCGTTATTTGCCGCATCGAATATATTGGCAGCAGTTGAAATTACCGTATCGCGGACTTTGAGTTTAAGCAGCTGGTCCTCATCAGAGTCGGAATTTGCAAGCACATGCAGTCTTAGTACGCGTTCCCTGATCTGATTGCACTCTCCCGAAAATCCGCAAAGCGATACCGCAAGAGACAGCACAAGGGCTGCTGCTAATGCCCGAATTAATCTTGTTATGGTCAATATTTTAAAATTCATAATAAAACCGCCCTTTTTGATTATGTTGTACGGATTATGGGCAGTTGTTTCTGGTTTTATACAATAAATGGTAAAATTTTACTTTATTTTGCTTGTGCGAGCTCCTTTGCTTTCCGGACGGCATAAAAATACATCATCATACGTTGTTTTAAGCGCATCATAACATCTCTTTGCGTCATCATCATTTATAAAAATGCCGAACACTGCAGACCCGCTGCCTGTCATCTGACAACCGAGTGTGCCATGTTTTATCATTGTTTGTTTAATCGTGTCCACTTTCGGCAAAGTTATTACATAATCAAAATCATTATGTAATAACTTCGCTACAGCCAAAATATCGGCATTATTTATCGCATATAACATTTTCGTGCTTATAGATTTTGGCTTGCCGCCTTGTTCATCAATTAGCCGGTAGGCTTGTTCAGTCGATATACTTTCATCAGGCTTTGCAATCACAATCGCACAATCCGGCAATTTGGGCAGTGGCGACAGCTTGGTTCCGGTTCCCGTACCAAAGGCAGTTCCGCCCATGATGCAAAACGGAACATCGGCACCGATATGCTCACCAATCTTGCACAATTCTGCAACCGACAGCCGTGCACCCGAAATCTCATTAAGTGCCGCAAGCACTGCCGCGGCATCTGCACTTCCACCGGCAAGTCCCGCACCCACAGGGACACTTTTATTGAGATTTATACTAACCCCAAATTGCTGAATTTCGGTTTTTTTAAAAAACAAGTCCGCTGCCCGATAAACAGTTGTACAGTGTCTTGGGTCTATATCAATCCCGCAAACTTTCAGATCGATTTTGTCCAGTCCATTTTTACAAACATCAACGGTTTCGTATAATGTCACAGCCTGCATTACAGTATTTACAAAATGGTACCCGTCATCTCGCCTGCTAATAATTTCAAGCGTAAGGTTAATTTTTGCGGGTGAACACGCGCGTATCAACACGCTCCCCCCTTAGCCACCGTTATTAATAATAAATTCCTCAATGCGGTCCATCGCTTCAGTAATATGTTTAAGTGAATAGCAGTAGGAAATGCGTACAAAGCCCTCCCCGCTTTCCCCGAACGCCGTCCCGGGCACCACAGCTACACGCTTTTCTTCTAATAGACGCTTGCAGAATTGTTCTGATGTCAATCCGGTTATTTTTATTGACGGAAACACATAAAACGCGCCTTCAGGATCAAAGCATTTTAGCCCTATTTTGTTAAGCCTATCCACAATATAACGTCTGCGAATGTCATATTCCGAACGCATAGTCTCCACATCACCGTCACCGTTTTCCATTGCCTCGATTGCTGCGTATTGGGCGGTTGTAGGTGCGCACATCAATGAATACTGATGAAGCTTTATCACCTGTTTCATCAGCACACTTGGACCGCAGGCATAGCCTAACCTCCAGCCGGTCATTGCAAAAGCCTTGGAAAAACCGCTGATAAGCATTGTACGCTCTTGCATTCCATCTATAGATGCAATACTGACATGTTTATGTTGTCCATAAGTAAGCTCACCGTATATCTCGTCAGAAATAACAAATATATCGGTATCCCTCAAAACAGCAGCAATTTCCTCAAGGTGCTCGCGACGCATTACCCCTCCCGTCGGGTTGTTGGGATAGGACAAAATAAGCAGGCGGGTGCGTGGAGTAATCGCTGCACGCAGTGCATCGGCAGTCAATCTAAAGCAATCCTCTGCACGAGTTACTATTGGCTTTACTGTACCGCCTGCCAGCTGTGCAAGGGGTTCATAACAGACAAAGCTGGGCTGCGGGATAAGTACTTCGTCGCCCGGACTAATTAGCGACCTTAAACCAAGATCAATCGCTTCGCTGCCACCCACAGTAACAAGTATTTCATCTTTGGGGTTATAGCATAGTCCTTTGTGCTTTTTAATATAACCGGCAATACTCTGTCGCAGCTTAAAAAGTCCGGAATTTGGCGAATACCATGTCTTGCCTTTTTCCAGCGACTGTATCCCCGCTTCGCGGATATGCCATGGTGTAGAAAAATCGGGTTCTCCTATCGAAAGAGAAATCACATCGTCCATTTCACTTGCTATATCAAAAAAACGCCGGATACCCGAGGGCTTAAGCTGTTCCAGCGTC
The DNA here is from genome assembly GCA_002409375.1 of Ruminococcaceae bacterium UBA5423. Classification (GTDB taxonomy): domain Bacteria; phylum Bacillota; class Clostridia; order Oscillospirales; family Acutalibacteraceae; genus Avimonas. The sequence goes on along the minus strand of DHNF01000074.1, from coordinate 1,928 downwards.
TTGTTAAGCCGAATCTGAAAACTCATGAAATTACAGAACTCCCCTCTCGTCCTTTTCCTCACCTAAGAATATTACGCCGCTATCCTTATATCTTCTAAGAACAAAATGAGTCGATGTGGACAGCACCGAGTCCAGTGTCGACAACCGTTTGGCCACAAACATCGCAATATCTTTAAATGTCCTGCCGCTAACAATGACGGCGAGATCGTACCCACCCGATACTAAAAAAACACTTTCAACTTCATCAAAACGCATAATTGTATCGGCAATGCCCTCAAACCCCAAATCCCGCTTGGGTGAAACACGCAGCTCAATCAATGCCGTGACATAGGCACGGTCGGTTCTGTCCCAGTCAATCACGGCTTTATACCCGCGAATAACACCGCCCCGCTCTAATTCGTCAATTTTTTCGGATATTTCTTTTTCACTGCAGCCCAGCATTACACCCAGCTGTGCATTGGTCAGACGGGCATTTGAATCCAAAAGTTTAAGCAGCTTTTCCATAACAAACGCTCCTTTTTATAATCGGTATTATACCAAATGCTTATAGAGTGTACAACCACCTAAACGCTTAAAGTTAGTTAATCGACAACATTTTTGCTTTTCTATTTTGGAAAACGGCAATATATTCAAACCCTGAGGCGTTGGCAGCCTTAATCCCGTCTTCAACATATTTACCGACATCGGCTACCTTGTGCGCATCCGAGCCAATGGTAACACGCTGCCCCCCAAGCTTTTTAAATCGGCTTATTAGCTGGGCATCGGGCATGGTTTTGCTGCCGTGGCGAAACCCCGAGGTGTTAATTTCAAGAGCAATGTTTTTTTCCACCATCACGCGAAAGATTTCATCAATAATATCCATCCAAGGGGCATAATTGACTTCTGTTTGTGTCTTAGGCAAATACCTGAACGGATAGGTCAGGTGGGCAAGCGTATCAAAGCGCCCCCAGCGTACCATATCCAACGTTTCATTAAAAAAGCGTTTCATCAAAACATTTATATCTACGCTGGAATAATCATAATAAAAAAAATCCACATCTCCCAAAAGGTTGTGCAGGGAACCAAGCACATAATCAAATTCATATGTTGCAAGAAGTGCTTCAGCCGTCTTTAAATCGTGCATCGGCTCCCCCATCTCGACTCCCCGTGCAATGTGCAGCCTGTCTTTATATATTTTTTTTAATTCACACGCTTCATTAAAAGACTCAGCTATACTCTTGTCATAGCCGTCGGCTATAAATGCAGGTATCTCAATATGATCGGTAAACGCGATATGTTTAAGACCAGCGTTTATGGCGGCGTCGCACATGTCTTTCATGGCAGCATTTGAGTCGGGTGAATACATTGTGTGCAAGTGAAGATCACATAAACAATTCTTTTTCATATAATAGACCTTTGCTAAAAAATTAGTGAGGGTGCGATGCCCTCATCGCGCCGTTTTGGGCGGCTGTAAAATTTACAAAACATGCACCTATTGCATCCAATTATCGTGAATACGGGCGGATATGGAATCCGCCCTTTACATTTAACCGATTTTGTATATTATATCACAATTTTAATATAAGATAAAGAAAAAAGGGACAAGAGTCCCTTTTTTCTAAAGCAAGTCAGATTATGATTAATATGTCAGCGCAAACGCTCTTTAATTTTGGCAGATTTACCCATTCTTTCGCGAATATAATACAGCTTGCTGCGGCGAACCTTTCCGTAACGGATAACTTGAACATTTGCAACGTTTGGGGAATGCAAAGGAAACACCCTCTCGACGCCGACACCGTATGAAACGCGGCGAACGGTAAAGGTTTCGGTAACACCGCTGCCTTTTTTTGCAATTACGGTGCCCTCAAAAGACTGAATTCTCTCTCGCTCACCCTCACGAATTTTGACATCAACGCGAACCGTATCGCCGATAGAAAAAGCCGGAAGGC
>DHNF01000010.1:8133-10699 GCA_002409375.1 Ruminococcaceae bacterium UBA5423 | reverse complement strand
GCCATCATTGGTGCGGTCGGCAGTAGAATATCTGTAATAACCGTCACTGCCCAGCGTTTTTATAAGTCGCAGCTCTTTAATATCACGCGATATCGTAGCCTGCGTCACATCAAAACCGGCTTTTTTCAGATGATACTGCAGTTCCTCCTGCGTATTTATTTTAAGTGACTTTATGATGTCAATTATTTTTGCGTGGCGCTTAACTTTCATAAGATATCTCCCCCCCTGACCTAATCAGCGGCGATTAATCAGCTTGCGATTAAGCACCTGATAAAATGGTGTTTCCTTGATTATTATTAGCCTTGCGAACACATCGGACTTTTTTATACTCACTGTGTCACCATCACATATCGTGACGCCCTCCTCACCATCAACAGTGAGATATACCTGTTGGCCGTCGACATTTTTTGCGCGAAGAAATATATTTGATTCCTCGCTGAAAATATATGAACGCGCATGCAATGAATGAGCACAAATCGGCGTTAATAAAAGACAACCAACTGCCGGGTCAATAATAGGACCTCCCGCCGAAAGCGAATAAGCGGTAGAGCCCGTCGGCGTCGCCACAATCACTCCATCGGCGCGGTAGTCAAGAACATGCTCGCGCTCGCTTGAAATCTCAAACTCTACCATGGGCGACAACGCACCGCGTGCAACAACCGCCTCATTAAGAGCACAAAGCTCTTTTGTATCGTCGGCGCTGATAATTTTAACGCTAAGCATCATACGCCGTTCAATCGAATACCGCCCCTCCAAAAGCAATGAAAGCTGAGATAGCTCGTCACTTTCGAGTCCTGCCATAAACCCAAGCTTTCCGCAATTAATGCCAAGAACAGGTCGATCAAAACGCGCGGCACGCTTTGCAGTATGAATGATCGTGCCGTCGCCGCCAAGCACTATTGCTACATCACAATCTTTTAGCAGCGTGTCCGGCGCACTGCCCTGAAAATCTCCCGGCGGCAAAATCACGTCAGCACCCATATTTTTCAGTGTTTTGCATACGCGTTCCAAGGTTGAATGTATTTCGGTGGACTTTTCATTAAAAATTAACGCAATTCGCATTTTTCACCCACCTTTCAAGGCGCTGTGTGCTTTTGCAACTATATCCTCAAAGCTGAAAACCCTAATGCTCCCGCCGGCTTTTAACAGCGCAAGGTATTCAATGTTTCCCGAACCACCCTTAACAGGTGAATATGTCAGTCCGGAAACACCAAACCCTTTTGAACTAAAGAAATCACATAACTCGGATAATACGCGGCAGTGTGTTTCAAGGCTTTTTACAATACCGTTTTTGCCGATTGCTGCCCGCCCCGCTTCAAACTGAGGTTTTACAAGACAGACGATGTCTGCATTTGGTTCTAAAAATTCATTAATATAATCGAAAATAATTTTTACCGAAACAAAAGATACATCTATTGTACAAAAATCACACGAAAAAGGTAAAATATATTTCTTTATTATTCTTGTATCCCGAATGTCGGTGTGCTCAATGTTTACAACACGGTTATTCGAAATCAGGGTTTTATCAAGCTGACCGTGTCCGACATCGACAGCATACACTTTTTTGACACCGTGTTGCAGCATACAGTCTGTAAAACCGCCGGTCGATGCACCAATATCCAGTGCACATTTTCCCTTTAAGTTATACTCGCCGAGTGCAATAGCCTTTTCAAGCTTTAATCCTCCACGACTGACATATCGGGGTGCTTTGCCGTAACACTCAATTGTATCTGTCGGCATAACCGCCTGTGACGCCTTTTTCACAATTTGACCGTTTATCGCCGCTTCCCCTGCTAAAATATGCTGCTTTGCAATTTCCCGGCTTCTTGCAAGCCCCCGGGCAACTAAAGCTGCATCAAATCTTAATTCACCGGATTGTTTTAAATCGTCCGAGCCCATTTCCTTTCCCTCTCAATTTCCATTTGCCGTGCCTGCACCGTGTTTGCAATACTTTCAGCATCAAGATTGTGGTTTTTCAGACCGGTTTTAATACTGCACATGGGCACGAAACCGTTAATAGCCGTTAATTCATAATTTCCGGCAAACCGTAGGTTTATCAACATATTGCCGAAAGCCTCGCCAACACCGCCATAGCGTATTCCCTCCTCAAAGAAGAATACACAGTCATAAGACGCAGCGATTTGGGCACATTCCAAGTCTAACGGCTTAATGCGTGTCAGCTTGAGCACCGAAACCGGACAGCCGCATGCACACAGCCGATCGGCAGCTTTTTTCACATTTGCAAATATCCTGCCATAAGTTATAAGCAAGACTCTTGCACCCGTAGTCTTTATCAGTTTATACGGCTTATATTCCGGCTTATAATCCTTAAGACCTGGCAATTCTCCGCCCTTTGGGTATCGGACCGCCGCAATGCCCGTATCATCGTATATGGCTTGCCTAAGGTTAATGCGCAGTTCTTCATAACATGAGGGGGAATATATCGTAACTCCGGGTATTGTGTTTAAAAATGCAACATCGAAAATGCCCTGATGTGTCTCTCCGTCTTCACCCACAATACCCGCTCGGTCAATAGCAAGTATGATATGCTCACCTGAAATCGCAG
>DHNF01000010.1:7152-7950 GCA_002409375.1 Ruminococcaceae bacterium UBA5423 | reverse complement strand
GCTCACCTGAAATCGCAGCATCGTTCAAAATCTGGTCATAACTTCTTTGGAGAAAGGTTGAATACACCGCAAACACAGGCAGCGCTTCATTATGTGCAAGCCCAGCGGCAAAGGTTACAGCATGCTCCTCTGCAATCCCGACATCAAAACACCGTTTAGAATACCTGTTATTGAATTTTTCAAGACCGGTGCTGTTTTTCATCGCAGCCGTAATTGCACAAATACGGTTGTCCTGTTGTGCAAGAGCACAAAGCTCCTCACCGAATACCGATGAAAAACTTGAGCCCGGCACTTCACCTTTTTGAGAATTAATTCCGGATACCCCGTGATATATGTCCGGGTTCTTTTCTGCATAATCGCAGCCTTTTCCCTTGACGGTTGCAACATGCAGTAAGACCGGGCGATCCATTCGTTTTGCCGCTTGAAACCCCCTAATGAGTTCAAATATATCGTGTCCGTCAAGAGGTCCGATATAATTAAATCCCATTTCTTCAAAAAAACTGCTTCGGCTGTATAACATTTTCTTTAGCTTTGTTTTAAAATGCAGCAGCCTGTTTCGCAGCGGTGCACCGATAAGAGGAATTGATGCAACCATATTGCTAAAAAGCGTTTTTGCACGCACATAACGCGGTCGCGCACGCAGTGTCGCCAGATGGCGAGCTACAAAACCGACATTTTTGCTTATTGACATTCCGTTGTCGTTTAGCACCACAATCAGCTTGTCTTTGCTGCGTCCCGCATTGCTCAAGCCTTCATATGCAAGTCCGCCGGTTAAAGCACCGTCACCGATAACTGCAA
>DHNF01000010.1:651-6995 GCA_002409375.1 Ruminococcaceae bacterium UBA5423 | reverse complement strand
AGCACCGTCACCGATAACTGCAACTACCGTTCCGCCTTTACCGAGCAGAGATTTTGCTTTTGCCATACCGTTTGCAGCCGATATTGATGTGCTGCTGTGTCCGACAATAAACGAGTCGTGCTCGCTCTCGGCCGGTGAGGGAAACCCCGATATGCCCCCCTCACTGCGCAGAGTCGAAAACTTTGCCGCGCGTCCGGTAAGCAGCTTGTGAACATAGCACTGATGTCCTACATCCCAAACAAACTGGTCAAAAGGAGTGTTAAAAACCATATGCATCGCTACAGTAAGCTCAACAACACCGAGGTTTGATGCAAGATGCCCACCTGTTTGCGATACCGTATCAATCAATGTGCGGCGTATTTCGCTGCACAGACATTTTAATTGTGGCACGGTCATTTTTCGGATATCCTTAGGGGATTTTATATTATCAAGGTATTTTATTTCTGGTTGCTTTTTTAGTTTCATACAAAAGCCTCGCTTTGCGGTCTATACTATTCACCAATGTAAAGTAATGCTAACATCAATTAAAAGATTATTAAAATTTCCAAGTTTTTTGTGTCGAATAAGGCCGACAACGCAGGCTGGCCGGCACCCACAGTTTGCCCGTGAATTTCGCAATCACTGAAACAGTAAGAAAACTTATTAATCGTCATAATAAGAATAGTATACAATCAGCCCGGAATCACTATACCAATAAGTATGCCCAGCAATACTCCGCCAAGCACTTCAAGCGGTGTATGTCCGATGTATTCCTTAAGCTCGATTTCGTCAAACTCAATATCGGGGATGCCGTCGCCGTCTTTGTCAGCCTTGAACATTTCAAGCTCGTTGAGATACTTGTTTAACAGCTTTGCATGAACTCCGGCTTCGCGGCGTACTCCCATTGCATCATACATCGTAACAAACGAAAACATTACAGAAAGTGCAAACAAAGGTGTGTCAACGCCGTAAAACCTCGCCATCGAAATCGTCATCGCACACACCATCGAAGAATGTGCGCTCGGCATGCCCCCGGCACCCCAAAGCCTTTCAATTTCAATTTTGCGTGTTAGAATAAAAGTAAATATTAATTTTGCCACCTGTGATAAAGACCATCCAAGCACGGCGGCAAAAAGAACCTTGTTTTGCATAAACTCAAATAATAATGACATAGCTTTCAGCCTTTCGATTACAGGAGCACCCGTGCATCGTCATTTGTTTCTGCTTAGCAAAGAATAAGCTAAGCTGCGCAAACCGTCGGCGTCGTCTTTGAAAACTTCAAGTGCCTCTATTGCCTGTGCAGTACGTTTATCCGCCAAAGATTTTGCTTTTTCCAATCCTAAAAGCGTCACATAGGTTGCCTTGCCACTCGACTGGTCTTTGCCTGCCGGTTTGCCAAGCTCGTCGGTTGTTGAGGTGGCATCAAGAATATCATCAACTATTTGAAAGCAAAATCCAAGCTGTTTACCGTATTCCCTGGCGGCTGACAGCTTTATATTGTCTGCACCGGCTACGCAGCACCCTATTTCGCATGATGCCGAAAGCAATGATGCAGTTTTTCCAAGCTGTAGTTTTTCCAAGGTTTCAAAGCTAATATCCTTACATTCGCTTTCCAAATCCAACACCTGACCACCCACCATGCCAAGACTACCTGCTGCCGATGCTAAAACCGATGCTGCGTCAAGTGTTGTGTCAGCTGCCAGCCCGCTCTTGCAGCCAAGCATAATTTCAAAAGCACGGTTAAGAAGTGCATCGCCCGCCAACAAAGCCAAAGACTCGCCAAAAGCCGCATGAACAGACGGGCGTCCGCGGCGCAAGGGGCTGTTATCCATACACGGCAAATCGTCATGTACAAGCGAATACGAATGTACCATTTCTACGGCACACGCAAACGGAAGAGCACTTTTTACATCACCGCCACACAGCCGACAAAACTCTAAAACCAAGACAGGTCTAAGCCTTTTTCCGCCGGCAGCGCACGCATACTCCATTGCCTGTAATAGTGTATTTACAACACCGCACTCATCAGCCGGCAAAAACTGCGGTAACGCCTGTTCAATAGCAGACAGATGAGAATTTAAATTTTCATTATACAAAGCTGTTCCCATATTACTCTTCTTTCCCGTTGTCTGTTTTTGCGTCGTCGCTTTCTTTGTCTGTCCCCATCAAGTTCCGACTTTCCGGCTTTTCAATATCGTCTGATGTAAGCCGTACGATTTTTTGCTCGGCTGTCTTTAACGCTTTTGTGCAATAAGTCGTCAGCTTTGTCCCCTCTTCAAACAGCTTGAGTGATTGGTCCAGAGTACATTTTCCGCTTTCAAGCTGTGTTACAATATATTCAAGTCTGGTCATAGCTTTTTCAAAAGTCAATTCTGTGGCCATAATCATTTCTCCTTTTTTAGCGAATCAACCGAACAGTCTATAACGCCGTCGCTGACACGAATGCTCAGCTTGTCCCCTGTCGAAACATCATTCACACTTTTGACAATATTTTTGTGTGAACTGGCTATTGCGTATCCCCGTGCGAGTACCTTTAAGGGACTAAGGGCGTCAAGCTTTGCGCTAAAACCTGACAGTCGCCTGTCGTACTCAATTATGTTTTTTTGAGCCGCATTGACAAAGGCACGGGTTATAAAATCAAGGCGCATGGCCTGTTCTTCTACATAAAACAGCGGTGTTCTAAGACATCTGCGGGATTGTGCCGTGGCAAGGCGTTGTGCCGATGCATCAAGTATGGACCGCACATTGCGGCGTGCAATAACCTGCATGTGCGCAAGCATTGAAAGCAGCTGCCGGCAATCGGGAACCGCAAGCTCAGCTGCTGCAGAGGGGGTCGGAGCACGCAAATCTGCCACAAAATCGCATATGGTAAAATCGGTTTCGTGACCAACTGCCGATATAACAGGAATATGCATTGATGCAACTGTCCGGGCTACTCCTTCATCATTAAATGCCCAAAGCTCTTCAATCGAACCGCCGCCCCGGCCTATTATTATAACATCAGCTGCACGGGTTTTGTCAAACCACTTAAGCGCCTTTACAAGCTGTGGCGGAGCACCGTCACCCTGAACCAGCACTGGCGCGAAAATAATTTTGGCCATTGGAAACCTGCGACCAAGCACATTAAATATATCGCGAACTGCCGCTCCGGTCGGCGATGTAATTACGCCGATTCGCGCCGGGTATTTGGGCAGTTTAATTTTTCGATTTTCGTCAAACAGCCCTTCATCAGCCAGACGCTTTTTTAGCTGTTCATAGGCTATTTGCAAAGCGCCAACGCCGTCAGGCTGCATTTCTTCAATATAAATCTGAAACGCGCCGTCTTTTTCATAAAGAGATACACGGGCGCGTACAATAACTTTCATACCGTTTTCAGGTGCAAATTTAAGTTTAGGCGCATATGCACGAAACATAACCGCCCGTACAAGCGCCCCCTCGTCCTTAAGTGTAAGATAAAGATGCCCCGATTTGTAATGGTTAGTAAAGTTCGAGATTTCTCCCGAAATATAAATAGATGCCAGCTTGCTATCGCTTTCGAGCATCATTTTTACATATTTGTTAAGCTGGCTTACAGTAACAACGCGCAATTAAACACCACCATCCATGCTCAAGTGCCCAAGCAAAGCGATACCGGCAGCATTATCAGCCGAAAATTCCGAAGACGCAAATAAGCCGCCAAATTTTTGCTCAATAGCACAGCGTATTATCGTGTTTGACATAACTCCTCCTGCAAAAAGCAACTGTCTTTTGGGATAACGGTCAATCAGACTTTCACACATACATGTAATTGCAGCCAGCACGCTTTGGATACAGAACATTGCTATTTCATTCTTGGACCGCCGCTGTTCATACATATTTTTGCACTGGTTTTCGACACCCGACAGGCTGCACCATCCATCCCGCATTGCTGGTTTTATATTATATATGCCGGCAGCGCTAAGTGCAAGTGTCTCCAATGCAGGCCCTGCGGGAAAATCGAGTCCAAGCATCAGTCCCACCCTGTCAATAAGCTGGCCCGCTTTTAAATCAAGCGAGCCCGAAACCCGTCGGCAATCGATAATGCGGTTACTATCGGGGCGTACAAGCAGCGCGTCGGTTGTCCCACCCGAAACATGAAATGCAATAAATTCACTTGACAACAAATCCGGATAACCGGCACCAAAAGCTGCTGCTGCAACATGACCCTGTTGGTGTGAAAGCATGTATGCCGGCACCCTCAGTGCCGCTGCAATCTGCCTCGCGGCACTATGTCCTGCAACAAAGCACGGCATATACGACCCCTTAGCCTGTGTTGGCTTTTCAGATACCGAAACTGCCTTAATCGTGCCGTCATATTGCGATATTAGATGTTCAATAATTTCGGGCAGCTGCCGGATATGATGAAACACGGCATCGCTTTGGCGCAGTCCCAGTTCCCCCTTTTTTACGGGCAACGGCTGCTTTTTTTGCAATACCGACATGGCTTTGGTGTCATATATGGCTGCCGAAGTTGTATAATTGCTGGTGTCAATGCCAAGTACCCCCGGCACGGCCTACCCCTCCAAAAAACGGGCAATGCCGCCTAATACGCCGTTAACAAATGCGGGATCCTCATCGCCGCCGTATTTTTTCGCAAGCTCAACCGCCTCGTTTATCGATACACTGATTGGAACATCATCAACATATTTCATCTCACAAACAGAAAGTCTCATAACAGATAGCGCAACCTTTGAGATACGCCCTTTACTCCATTTATGCGAATACTCTGATATTAAACTGTCAATTTCATCAATATGCTTGTCCACACCACGGGCAAGCGAAAGCGCAAACTTATCAGCCTCAATGTTGCGAGCCATATTAGCATTGTCAATAATTTCATCAAGTGTACAATCCGAAAAAGTTTTTTCAAAAAGCAACACAAACGCCAGCTCGCGCGATTGGCTTCGTTTCATGCAATCTCAAGCCTTTCAAATATAATTAACCGTTTAAATAATAAATAAACCCTCCACATTTGCTGCGGAGGGTTCCGTTTATTTAAACAGAAGCCTCTTTATTTTCTTCAATCACAACTCCGGCAATATGAACATTCACTTTATTTACCGGCTTTCCGGTCATGGATTGCACTGCCACTTTTACGTTGTGCTGAACCGCCGGAGCCACATCGGGTATTCTGGCTCCGATACCGACATTTATATAAACATCAAGCACGGTTTCACTTTCGTTACTGAACACCCTGACAGCTTTGGCTGCTGCATTTCCTATAAGCCCACGAATATCAGCAGGTTTTTGCGCCATACCGGCCACCCCCGGCACTTCAAGCGCAGCCGAACTTGCTATCGAAGCGATTACCTCCTCCGAAATTATACAGCTTCCCTCCGAGGATTTATTTCGTTTTTCCTGCATATAAAAGACCTGCCTTTCCATTCCCTGCCGTGTACAAAAATCCAAGCGGCAAATTTTTATACAAAAAACCGTATAAAAAACTTTAGCTGCTTTTTCCATCATTATACCACAAACTGACTTTAGAGCAACTGTTTTTTATTATTTTACAGTGTTAATTTTGACATTTAACGCAACAATATTCGATTGCGAGGTAACAATATCAGTGATTTGGAGTGCCTGGGCATCATTTAGATCATTAGAACGCACCACAACATTGCACTTATCATCTTCAATAAAAGCAATGCAATCGTTAAACCCTTTTGCTTTGATAAGGCTTTCAATTTTGCTTTCCTGCTCGACTGCAGCGGCTATTGCGGCTGCTTTTTCAAGCGCTTGTTGCTGTGTCTGCTGGCTTGCCTTAACATCGTTCATCAAATCTCGAATAATATCAATTGCTTCTTGGCGCGCTTCGCTGCGACTATTTCGCGCCTGAACAAAATAATCAGACGGATCGGCAGAAGTTGCGCCCGTAGATGGCGTTGTTACTGTTGACGGATTGTCGACGAAATGCGCATCCCCAAGATTTCTTGAATTAGATGTTGACGTATTTGCGTCGGTTGATATTGGATTTTGAGTTGAAAAATAATAATTGAGATAAACTGCAACCGCCAACGCAACAACCAATATCGCCAGCATTACTTGTCTTTTGCCAAAAATACCACTCATACCTTCTTCAATCCTTTCATATTTCAAAAGCAATTTTAATTCATACTATTCTGATAGTTTTATGACACAAACACGTTTGGATGATATGTTCAGCGCTGTTGTTACAGCGTTAATTACACGCTGTTGTACCAAAGGCTGGTCTGCGCCCCGGCACACAACAATCACGCCTTTCACGGTGGGCTGTATTTCTGTAACCAGCAAACCTTGTCGACCGTTTTCGGTATCAACAACTATAATCGACTCCTTTGTATATTTCAAAATCATTTTCTATCGCATAG
>DHNF01000010.1:0-541 GCA_002409375.1 Ruminococcaceae bacterium UBA5423 | reverse complement strand
CCTTTGTATCGTCGCGCTGTGATACGCTGTCCGAATCTTCTTTTCTGTCTGAATTAATGTCCTGCTCGACTGCATAGATATACTCCACGCCGTTTTCCAAAGTTACCATTACACGGCATTTGCCTGCGCCCTCAATGCTGCCAATTATATCCATTAGCTTTTGTTCGGTTTCGGCAATAAATTGATCGGCAGTTTTTGCCTTTTCATTGGCAGTCGAAGTGTCTTTTTTATCAGGTAAAAATGTAGACAGCCATATCAACAAAATTCCGACAATGCCGACAACGATAATAATACGCTGCCATTTACCTAATTTTTCATAAGGTTTTTTAAGGGATAAGATCGAACTCTTTTCACCATCCATATTTAAAGTCCGTTCCTTTCTGTATACTAATATTCGATTCAAAAAATTATTAGTATTAGTTTCATTCCTGCAAAATCAATACCGTTACTTCAACATCCAGACGCTGTTCCATGATCTGCTTTGCGGCAATTGCTTTTGACCGGTCTTGTTTGTCCAGATAAAGGACAACACCGCTAATAT
>DHNF01000086.1:6201-6438 GCA_002409375.1 Ruminococcaceae bacterium UBA5423 | reverse complement strand
GGAATCTGAGGTGCCTCTGTTCTGTTTTCATGAAAATGGGTAGTTACACTGCTTTTTTTGAAAAATATTACCGCACTCAGCGCAATGATTAAAACTACAGATGACAATATTAAATCATCGCGATTATGCAAGTTGTTCCCGTCGTTAACATTTTGAAATAGAGAAATTATGCCTATCAGCAAATTGGTTCCTACCACGGCGTATAACTTTTCGGTGTTGTTCAGCGTAAAGACAAAG
>DHNF01000086.1:5439-6030 GCA_002409375.1 Ruminococcaceae bacterium UBA5423 | reverse complement strand
TGTTGTTCAGCGTAAAGACAAAGGGCATTAAAATACTGATATTTACACAGCCAAGAGATATTCCGATGATGACGGCGGCGGCTACCTGTACCGGGGCTGATGGCACCGTCAAGAATACGGTCATGCCGGCTAGTATGAACACCGCGCCGATACGTGCCATTTTGACAAACCATTCTTTTTTCACAATGATCATAAAGACAGCAGAAGATAATAAATTAATTGCGTGCAGAATGCTCCTAATTTGAGAACCAAACACATTCTCCGTCAGCGGAGACGCCGTCCACCATGTAGCAAAGGCAATCACCCATGCATAATAGATAATCCATATGAAAATATAGGGCTTGTTGTGCTTTTTGAACCCCTTTGGATTGGCAACGTTATTGTTATCAAATAAGTTAGAAACCTGAAAACCCACGGGAATACCAACTCTTTTCTGAATAAACAATCAAACTTGTTTTTTAATTTTATGCGGTACAGAGCCGATAAGCCTTATTTGTCGATTTTACTATATCAAAATTATTTGTGGTATTCAACAGATGCAACATCGGCTAAGCTGTTGCTTTTCCTGATTTTTATAGTGTACTGTAATTC
>DHNF01000086.1:3243-5187 GCA_002409375.1 Ruminococcaceae bacterium UBA5423 | reverse complement strand
CAAAACAAAAATCCTGTCGAGTCATCGGCAGGTTTTTGTGTTATTCATTATCATTCGACGGATTTTTAATGAACAATGAATAATGTGGAACGAATTACTAAACTGTATCGGCATTTAAAATTTTATAATAAATGTAGCTATTTCTTTACTCTTTAATGTGCAGGATAGCTTCTCTCCGGCTAAAAACTCCTTTAGTTCTTCCCTCATATTTGATTTGTAAATATTACCGCTTATGCTTATCTCCACTTTAGCTTGTTCGGATTTCATGTTAACTGCCCTTAAGATATAATTGTCGGAATTTTGACATTTTTTAAAGGCTGTTATTAGAACTCCATCGCCTTTAATCTATAAGAGCGGGGCATTGTCTTTAATTTTAATATAATTATAATTATCCGGCAGAGAATAAAATTCAGTCACATTGCTGCCTTGCACTGCATGTCTGCCGCAGACATATTTTTTACTGTCACATGATACGAATACAGGCATTACAGCGTTTCTGAATGCAATTGATTTAGCGGGTAAGTTTTCAGGCATGTCAGAGAATAAACAAATACCTACTCTGCCGCTAATGTTTCTCAAGCATTGATTTTCGGGAACTTCCCACTGTTTTCCGCCACTGACAGAGAGATCCCCATTTCTGTGGATTACTCCCGTAGAACGAACCAAAGTAAATGCCAGAACGCTTTTTATATCCTTCAAATGCTCATATTCATGAGCGCCCTCGGTGAAAACAGCAACTCCTTTGTTGTTTTTTACAATGGCAGCAACAGATGTATTGGGATGAACACCGCTCATTGTATCCGGGTATTGCATATCAGATGATCTGTAAATTATATCAAAAGGAATATCTGCAATGCTTATGTCTGAAGCAATATTTGTATCAACTGTGAGTCTGATGCGGTGATCCTTTGCGGTATTCTGAACATTATATTCAACCTCCAGCACATCGCTGCCCTTTCTTAAAGTCAGAATAAGCTTAACAGGACAAATAATCAAATTGTCACAGCGTTTTTTATTTGTAAAGTCATATTGCTCTGGTATATTCATCTCATAGCTGATACTGCATCTTTTAATAAACCGATTGTTTTCTATAAGCCTTACTTTAACTGGGTAATCTGTACCGTAGTTTACTTTATCGTCAGATTTAAAGTAAATATATGAATCGCCCCTGTCACAGCTTTCCTCAATATTTATTGCATTTTCAGCAGTAACACCTGTTATATAAGATGATATATCAACGATGCCCGAATCTGATATTTTAACCCGCAGCAGTCCGTTATCCAAAATCCTGCTTTCATCCGTATCAAGCTCTGTGTAATTAAACCTATCAGTCTTTTTAATTATTAATCCCTTAACCGCATAGGGACTAATATTCCCGGCATAAAGACAGATTTTGAAAACCTCAACATCAACAACTCCCGGCAAATTAAGTGCTGTAAACACATCTAATTTACGGCGCTCTCTGCTCTTAACAGCAAAATCTATATTGTTGCCTTCCTTATCGGTGATGGTAAAGCCTTTAACCTCTTCGCTTGCAAGAAATATAAGCTCTGCTTCTGCCATGGTATTCTGCGGCAACTGGGTTGTGTTGATGAGAGCAAGTATATTATCGTCCTTTTCGCCGTTATTAATTTCGGTATGAAATGCAATATCCTCGCTTATTTTATTAAGAAGATAACCTCCCATCTCATTAAACCGTGCATAATTATCCTCCATATGGGCATGTACCTCATCGCGGGAACAGCCGCAGATGCTGTCATGAGGATGGTTTTTAAGCAGCTGCTTCCATAAATAATTCATATGATCAGCTTTATATGCACCGTTTGCACCAGCAGCTTCATAAAGGGAATATAGAGGTTCAAGTCTGTTTTCAAGCAGATTTTGTGCTTTAACATTGGAAACCTTCAAATAATGTCTTGATGAAAGAGTACCCTTTAAGATTTC
>DHNF01000086.1:759-3091 GCA_002409375.1 Ruminococcaceae bacterium UBA5423 | reverse complement strand
CCCAGTCATGACCGTGTCTGAGCTCGCCCTCATGTTGAAACATCTTTACATTATTTTTGTCAATATAATCCTTAACTGCATTTATATAATTATCCATGTTGTACTGCATTATCCGCTTATCAGGGGACAGTTCTCTGTTTATTGCATCTATTATCGTGATCAGATCGTCCTGTGCCTCAAGGTGATCAACGCCGTTCATTAAAAGCAGATAAGGCGTTACAGCAACGCCTTCAAAGGATTTTTCAATCTGTTCTATAAATGGCATCGCTAAATTCATCTTATCAGGCAGTCTTTGAGCATTGTTATACCAGTACTTCATATGTATAGCTAAAATTTCTGTACCGTCTGCACCTCTCCATATAAATTCGGATGGTGTTTTTTCTCTTACTGTGTTACCGTCTTTATTCTTATAATATTTACCAAAGCCTCTGCCAAAAATAAAATTATCAATACCGAAATTATCAAGAATCTGAGGCAGCTGTGATATATTGCCGAACTGATCCGGCGCATACCCTGCTTTACCACATGCACCATATTCTTTAGCAATCTCTGTTCCCACTAAAAGATTTCTGATTGTTGCTTCTCCGCTCGTCAGATAAAAATCATTTTGCAGATACCACGGCCCTATGATAATTCTTCCTTCAGTTATATATTTTTTCAGAGCTTGCCTTCTTGAAGGCCTTATTTCCAGATAATCCTCAAGCACAATAGTCTGAGCATCAAGGTGGAAAATATAATCAGAATTCTTTTCAAGAATAATAAACAGCCTATCTATAAGTTCAACGAGCCTAAGCCTGAAATGCTCAAAGGGCATATACCATTCTCTATCCCAGTGCGTATGTGATATAACGCAAAAATATTTCATATTAACTTTAACCGCCTTAATTAATATAATATTATTTATAAACTCCGTATTTCTTCCACAAATCAACCATCATTTCATAACGCTTTAAAGGCATACCTGTATAGATGCAGTTGGAGGTTGAGAAAATATATCCGTATCCATCCATACCCTCTTTAAGAGAACGCAGTATATCCTTTATGCATTCATCATCTGTGCCTGTTTGCAGCAGCCCACAATTGACGTTACCAATAAGACAGACCCTATCACCGCAAAGCTTTTTAACCTCAAAAAGAGATACTCCGCCCTGAGGATCAAGAGAATGCAAAGCGTCAGGCTCACAATCTACCATCTGCTTTAAAATAGGCATTATGTTGCCGTCTGTATGCTTTATTGAATAATAGCCCATATTGCGGTAATTTTTTATTGTTTCCTTTAAATACGGCACAATGAACTCATCAAACATATCATTGCTAAAGAAAGGATTTGTATTAAAGCAGTAATCGGAACAGAGTGCAAAACCGTCAATTAAGCCTGAGCTTTCAAAGGCCTTAGCACATTTTGTAAAGTTTTCAACATTACTTTTTGCCGTTTCTTTAAGCTTTTCAGGCTCTTCATACATCTGTGTTGTAAAATCCAGCATGCTGTTTCCATCCGGAATTGAATATGTAGGATCTCCGTGCAGCATGATGAAATATTCATCGTTGCTCATTCTCCTTATAGTTTCAAGCACAGGTGCTGTCATGTCATAATCAGCTATACTTGAGTGAACGAATATTGCGCTGTGGTTATATTTACGGGCGGTTTCAACATAAACCCATGCAATATCGTTATACTGTGTCTGCTTTTCCTCACTGCTCATCTGATTCCACTGATAAAATTTCCTGTGCGTTGGATGTACCTTCCCAAGAGACTCCATCGTCAAATAAAATACCAGTTCAAAGTGCGGCACTAATCCTGTAATGGGTTCTCTTTTCAATGCTTTAATAAATCTTTCCTTATGTGTCATTTGTGTGCTCCTTATCATTATGTGTTTCCGGATTTAACAATATGAATAATCAACCTGTCGTTCCTCTCCGCTCTGCTTAAAGTGCTTTAAATAGTATCTTTATTAGAATATATTATCTCAATTGTTTACATTAAAATCTTAAGCTCCGTACCGTTATTTACATATGACTTCCCATTATAACGCATCATGTTAGCTACAATCAAAAAAACTGTTTAATGTCCATTTAATTTGAGGTTTATCGCCATTCCACAAAACGCTGTACTCCATGCCAGGGTATAAATCAAACATATTGTCTTCCAGTTTCTGCTCACCTGTTAAATCAAGACAAACACCCATAACAAACACAGGGCTTGCAAATTTAAACTGACCTTCTCCGATGGTTATATCAATATTCGGCGGTAAAAGCGGAAGTTTATAGTAAACGTCATTTATAAGCCTATCTCGTGCAACCAGCTTTCCTTGATCGTCATACAGTATGGCAA
>DHNF01000086.1:0-643 GCA_002409375.1 Ruminococcaceae bacterium UBA5423 | reverse complement strand
GTCATACAGTATGGCAAACGGCACCCCATTACTATCATTTATGTGCTTTGTGTCAATGCGGGCAAGAATCTCGGAGGAGTTCTCGCTTATTTCTATATCTACTGTCTTATCTATAACATATTTACCTCCAAATGTAAATATACCATATCTCAGACTACCTGTAAATGACATTAACAAATCGTTTATTCCGAATATTGAAACACAGTCTTTATCCTGCACCACTGCCGTGTTAACAGATGCAAAACCACGTTTTACATGGTAAAAGCTCGGGGTTGCTCTCAAATAATAATCCACAATAGTCCAACTGCGGGTGCAGGGCCAGCAGTCATTATATCTCGGGAACGGAACCCATTTGATTTTTCCTGCACGCTTGGCGTCAGAGGGTGCCTGACCCTTCATCCAGTGTGCATAACCGAAGAAGAAGCCAACCTTGCGGTTAATAGTCATTGACAGTCCGTTCCATGGATCGGGTACGTTTGAAAGCTTTAGCAGCTTTATATATTGTTCAAGTGCCTTGTAACATTCGGGTTGCTGAGGTTGTTGGCAGCTGTTCCATCCTTGTTGAACTTTACAAAATCCTGTCCCGCAGAGATAAGGTAAGCAGTTTATTTTACCATTTACACCTGTTCGCTTTTAAGGATGG
>DHNF01000162.1:7218-7527 GCA_002409375.1 Ruminococcaceae bacterium UBA5423 | reverse complement strand
TAACCGGCTTTGTTTGTCCAAATAAAGGACAACACCGCTAATATATATGCTGCCGTCCTCGCCAGTATCCATATTTACTTGAATTTTTGATAGCTTTATATCGTAATTTTTAAGAGTTTGCTGTGCAACTGACGTCATAGCCGCATTAACTTGCTGCTCAAACTGCTGTTTTACCCGCTCCTGAATTATGTCTGCTGACACTTCGGAAGGCACATTATCGACATTTAAATTTAAATTCGAATATATTGACAGCATCGGCGAAGCCATACAGCACAGAAAAAAAGCCGCAGTAATAAGCCTGAAAATACG
>DHNF01000162.1:6532-7058 GCA_002409375.1 Ruminococcaceae bacterium UBA5423 | reverse complement strand
GCAGTAATAAGCCTGAAAATACGCCCCATCCCCTTTTTGGGAGCAAGAATTTGCAATGCTGCGCAGGCTAATGCCGCAACACATAGTGCCGACGCCCACTTGACAACGGCATCCATCAGACATTCCTCCCCAAGAGTGTCACAATGGTTGTTGCAACAACCATAAACATCGAGCAAGACATCAAGACTCCGATTAATGTTTTTAATACACCCTGAGCCGATTTAAAAAGCGATGCAACGGTATCAAGTGAGAATATTTCGGCAGTCATAGAACAAAAGCTAAGGCATAATACCCACATTATGCATTCTATCAGCGGGGGCAGCACAATAACAACAGTGGCTAAAACACCGAACGCCCCAAGAGTTGATTTCAATAATGACAGGCACGCACTAACTGAACTATATGCTTCTCCAAGCGCTCCACCCACAATCGGAACAAATGTACCAAGTGAAAATTTTACAGCTCGTCCGGTAACGGTGTCAGCAGCGCCGCCTACAAGTTCTTTTATTGCCAGCAGTCCGGTAAA
>DHNF01000162.1:2615-6355 GCA_002409375.1 Ruminococcaceae bacterium UBA5423 | reverse complement strand
CAGCAGTCCGGTAAAAACTGTCGTAGCAAGTGCCATAAACCAGCCGCAGCATTTGTTTATTAAACCGCCGGCGGCATCCAGTTTCATCTCAGGCGTAACCGCACCGGTCAGTCCTAAAGCCATTGATACAGTCATCAATGGCACAATCAAATGTGTCGCAGCAAGTGAAATTAGTTCGGATGCGAACAGCACAATAGACTGAAAGCCGGCAGCACCTACAACCTGTCCCGACGCTAACATCACACCCGCATATACCGGCACAAAGCTAATCATAAAAACCGATATGCTGCGAGCCGCATCACTTACGGTATGTATGCAGTGCGACACAGGTATAACAAGTGACGCACATGCAGCAATCGCACATACAGTACCGAATATTTTTGAAACCGATTCTTCCCTTACGGTTTGACGCATACCATCCATCAAAGCATACAAAAGCACTACACCCATTAGTACGCCCGCTACACCAAACGGTCCCGATGCCCGTTGCTTGACAAGCTCAATCAAGCTATTGGAAATTGATTGGGGCTGCATTTGCGTAAAAGAGTCAGCGTTCAATCCATTAATGCCAATTCCGTCGAGCAAGTCACGCGTTGATTGCGGCAGCGATTCCCAAAGTTGTTCTGCACCGCTTGCCTCTAACTGCTCGTTATACATATCGTTTAGCGTGTTTTCAGCCCGACAGCAAAAGCCCGAAAACAGCAAAATCAGTATTAAAAAGAATAATATTTTTTTAATCATGCTTCGCCCCCGTTCATCAGCCTTACAGCCAATTCTGCAACTTTTTCGAACAGTGGCAGCGCGAGTATTAATAAAAACACCTTGCCCGCAAGCTCGGCTTTTTCAGCCAAGGAGTTTTCATCAGCATCACGGCAGGCATCTGCCGAAAGCTGGGCAAGCAAACTGATACCCAACGCTTTAAACAATATAAGGCCATACTCGGATGGCAGCGAGGTCGAATCCAGCATAGTACGCAGACGATTTAGCACTGGAGCCAGCTGCAATATCAGCATAATCAGTACCATCACACCGGTTATAAGCCCAATTGCCATCCCGTATTCGGGGTAATGCTTTCTAATAAGAACGGACAAAAAAGCTGCAATTACCGTAATGCCCGCAATTGTCACTATATTCATGCCATCACAGCCCAAAAACCGATTTTACAGTGCTGAAAAGGTCACTTATTTCACCAATTATCATTGAAAGCACAATGATTATACCGGCCAATGTCGTCATCATGGCATATTCATCTCGACCGGCTCTATGTAACACTTGATTTATCACCGCTACAATTATACCGACACCGGCAATTTTAAAAATCAAATCCACATCCACGATTACTGTTCATCCTTTCGACAAGGCTAATACAGCAACAACGCTGCGCCAAGACCGCCTGTAATACCCAGCGTCACATATAGTCTGCCTTTTGACTGCACCGCACTGCGTGCAGCTTTTAGCCTGTCCTCAAACAATCGGCTAAAAATATCGCAGTGCATAAGCTGACCTTCTACATCGCTGTTTCCAAGCCCCAATCCGAATTTCCTAAGTATTTCTCTGTCCGCATCATTAAACGAGCAATCGCCCCCATGTTTTTTAATGGCATCGCACCACGAAACGTTCGGCATTTTACCGCTTTTAATGCCGGCTGTTGCTTCTTTTAAAAACAAAAGCTTTGGAAAATCGCCGTTTGATGCCATTTCGAGAAGTTCGCCAATCGGGGCGGCAGTATATCTTATCTGGGTTTTTAAAAATGAAATAAACCGCAGCATTTCTTCAAACGATGCGGCTCGCCTGTTCAATGCGGCCGAGGCGGTCAGACCCGTACCCGCTCCTGCCAGAAACACAAGAAACGCTCCTATTATTTTCAGCAATTAAATCCCTCGTTTCTAAAACGCGGGCAATTTTGCCCGGATTGCTGCGCCCTTTCAAAAAAATCACTCGCTCAAACGCCCCGCTGGCAATAGCCTGCGCAAGCGGTGGACGGGCTAACAAGGAATCTTCGTCACGGCAATGTGCAGTAGCTATTGCTGCCACACCCGAATTAAGTCCTTGTATAACAGCTTTGGTTTCATCCAAGTTGCCAAGCTCATCAAATATGACCACATCAGGTGCAAAACATCGCACTGCCTGCTGTATTCCTTCAGCCTTTGGATAACCACGCAGCACATCACAAAAAGTTAGATTGTGATTACTTGACAGCTCGCCTCGCTCGTCGACAACCGCAGTGCGCCAATGGCGCCCCTGTGTTCCGGTAGAAAGCTGTCGTGCCAAATCGCGAATCAAACTGCTTTTTCCGCTCGAAGGTTCACCGCAAATAAGCACACTGTAAAGCCGCCCGCCATTTAAAACAGCCGACACAAGCTCGGATGCACACCCGTCATGCCTGCGCGCAACACGAATACAAATTGAAGTTACATTGCGCACCGAAACTAACCTGCTATTTTCCACCACAGCCGTACCTGCAATGCCGGCACGGCACCCGTTGCGTGCGGTAATAAACCCTGCGCACAGTTCGTGCTGGTGCGTATGTACCGAATACTCGCACAGCTTTAAAAAACATTCCTCAAGCTGCTGTTTACCGCAGAAAATTGCATTTGACTGTGTCTGTGTTGGGTGTCCCGATTTTGAAATCATCCATTCACGGTCGGCGGTTGACACAAACAGCGGAGCATCCAAACGCAACCGTATTTCCTGAATTCGTGTTGCAATGTTTTCAGGTATTTGCAATACTGCCCTTTTTAAACTAATGGGTAAATATTCGGCCGCTTTCATAAATTCAGCCATGCATGTCCTCACCTCGCTTAATGAATATGAGACAAGCTAACAAAGTAGAACAAAAAAGTAAACGGCATTTTTATAGCAATATTTTTTGCCGTATTGGGAAACATGCATCATGGGCGGAACATAACCTTTTTAGGCATAAAAAAGAGCCCGGCACAAAGCCGAGCTCAAAAAAATTATTATGCTAATCTTTCAGCGGAACATTGTTTGCGTCAACCGCAATGCTGCCTGTCAAAATTTGAATCCCTTCAACAAGACCCCAAATTTCCATTGCAATAGCTGCTATACCGCATGTAACAACTCCTCCGATTAAGCAAACCAACAACTGAATCAATGCTCTTTTCTGGTATCCCAAATAAAAATTGTGAATACCAAGACCTCCGAGGAAAATGCCTAAAAGGCCTGCTGCCAATTTGCTTTTTTGATTGTATCCGCCATAGACCGGACCACCGGGTTGCCCGTATGGCGGTTGCCCGTAAGGCTGCTGGTATTGGGCTTGCTGACCATAAGGAGATTGCTGCCCATATGGCGGTTGCTGTTCATAAGGCGGTTGTCCGTATGGAGGTTGCTGTTCATAAGGTTGCTGCCCGTATGGCGGCTGCTGTTGACCGTATGGAGGTTGCTGCCCCTCATAAGGCTGTTGATAGGCATTCTGATCCTGGCCGGCTGATTGCTGCTGCCCATTATCCTGGTTTTGCTGCTGTTCCGGTTGAGCCGCAGCCGAACCGCAAAAAGGGCAAAAGGATGCTTCGTTTGCTATATCCGCACCGCAATTTTGGCATTTTTTTGTTTCCATAAGATTTCCTCCAATTTTTATGCAACTGTTCTCTTTCAATAAAAAGCTGTATAATCAAAAGTATACGGGGCACAAGCCCAATATGTCAAGCGTTATTACTTAAATTATTCAAATATAGTTTTGAATATGAATGATTAAATTGGGTAATATAACATCGGCAGAA
>DHNF01000162.1:0-2452 GCA_002409375.1 Ruminococcaceae bacterium UBA5423 | reverse complement strand
GGCAGAAAAACATGAACCTGCGTTTGCTGTTTTTCTGTTGGGGCCGCAGCAGATATGTACGTTTTATCCGCTGCGGTTTCCTTTTACTATTTATTAACACGCTGCATATCAAGCTGTGCCATTACCAAGCCGTAATAAATCCCTTTTTTGTGCATAAGCTCGGTGTGCGTTCCAACCTCTGCAATTCGATGTTTATCCAATACAACAATACGGTCCGCCTTTCTAAGCGTTGACAATCGGTGCGCAATCGCAAATGTTGTGCGCCCTTTAGTTAGCCGCTCAAGCGCCTCTTGAATCTGATATTCGGTTTCGGTGTCAAGGCTGCTGGTAGCCTCGTCAAGTATCAACAGGCGAGGGTTGTGGAGAATAGCACGCGCAATTGCAATACGCTGCCTTTCCCCGCCCGACAAAGTAAATCCCCGTTCGCCAACATATGTATCATAACCGTCTGGAAACTTTGTAATGAAATCATGTGCATTAGCAATTTTTGCGGCTTTAATAACCTCATTTGCCGTTGCATCCGGCCTTGCATATCGGATGTTGTCAAACAATGTTCCGGAAAAAAGAAAGGTTTCCTGCAAGACCACACCAATTTGCCGGTGAAGGCAATCTTTAGAATGTTTATCAAGCGGTATACCGTCAAGCAATATTCGACCATTGTCAGCGTCATAAAGCCGCATTAAAAGGTTTATCATCGTTGATTTGCCTGTACCCGACGATCCGACAAGACCTATCATTTCACCTTTTTTTACTGATAAATTTATATTCTCGAGCACGGGTTCATATGATTTATATCCGAATGTTACATCATCAAACTCTACATGACCGTCAATTTCTCTGTCTACTGCATCGGGCAAATCATCAATTGACGGTTGTTCGTCAAGTATATCATAAATGCGTTCAAGCGCTGTTTTAAGCCGCATAACCATGCGAGGCAAACGGCTTACAAACTGTAATGGCATATACAACATGTTGGCATATGCAATAAATTGGACAAGCTGTCCTATTGAAAAATCTCCCCTTAAAACATCAAGCCCGCCAAAATATAAAACCAAAAATGTTCCCGAAGTAATAATAAGGGTGACAAACGGGTAAAGGGTTGCCCAAAGCAGCTCGTTTCTTCTTTGGATATGTGTCAAGCGCTCAATGTAGGACACAAACCGCCCCGTTTCGCGCTGCTCCTGCCCGAACGACTTGACAACGCGTATGCCCGACAACACATCTTGCAAACGGCTGTTTACCTTATCGTCAAAGCGCCACTGCTGGCGCCACAACCGCATTTCGAGGCGTCTGAAAGCGCGCACCAGCACAAAAGCAAAGGGAACAAATGCCAATGTCATAAGCGCGAGTTTCCAATTCATCGAAAGCATAGCAATAAATGCCCCCGCCATAGTAAAAATGCGCGTAAACATCTGAGCGAATGCATGTTCCATAAATTCGCGTATTCGCGAGGCGTCGCGCACAACCCTGTTCATAAGCTCACCGGCATGGCGAGAATCTATGAATTGCATTGATAGTAAGTTTATTTTTTCATAAACCCGCGCGCGTAAATCCTTGCTTATGCGAGTGCCAAGACTATTGCTCCAAATTGTATTAATGGTTGAAAGCAGCAATGCTACAAGCACCATTACAAGCATTATAAAGAAATATAAAGCCACCTGTCTCGTCGTACCTGATGCCACCAGCACATCATCGATAAAGCGTCGCTGTATAAATTGTCTTGCAATGGTAATTCCCGAAGCAATAACCATAAATAAAGTAATAACAGATAGCGGCAGCGCATAATTTCCGCACAAGCTCCAAAATCTTCGCAATGTACGGCTTATGCCGGCACATCGGGGACATTCATATGTTCCGGGCAAAACTCGACCGCACTGCTTGCAATACCGTTCGCGTTCGGTGCTTTCAACCTCCTGCTTTAAGCCACGGCACAGCAGTGTAGCTCCCCTTGCCAAATACGAGTTTTGCACCATATATCTCATGCTAAAACGGCACAGCGCACTATCTTGACCGTCAACTCTTGCACACAGAATACCACAGCTAATCTCGGCACTGCATATTATTTCATCGGTTTGTGATAGTATCAGTTTGTTCCCGATTTTGCCGTTTGCAAGTATAAAAAGAGCTTTTTCAGATACCGCAACCCATCCGTCAGCCAAAAAGTTACCGTTTTTGTCTAAATCGAAAGGCACACAATATATAATCCTGTCGCCTTTAAGCTGTGGTTCAATAACACTTTGCTCTTTTTCAGGAAGTGTAAACCGTAAGTTCATTCTAAACCGCCTTTATACTAAGTAAAGCTCTTAAAACCGTTTGTTCAAGGCATTAAATAATGCTCACTGACAAGGTTTTATCAATTTCTTTATAAAACCTTGCACCTGAATAAATTAAAAATACTATTGAATCTTACAAAAGCAGTATTTTTTTATTATTTATACTGATTCTCATTAAA
>DHNF01000006.1:18873-20490 GCA_002409375.1 Ruminococcaceae bacterium UBA5423 | reverse complement strand
TTAATGAGAATCAGTATAATATCCTATTAAAAGATTATCAAGATTACCGAGCGGAAATTCCGCTCGGTACATCAGCAAACAAAAAAGGTCTTTATCATCTTTGCTCATGGCGTATTCGTCGCCACAAAAAACTGACAGAATTAAATTGCATAGGTTTTGTCCAATGCTTTGAGCTCGTTAAATGTATCAATTTCAACAATATCATTGAATGTGCATTCCCGCACGCTGATTGAATATTCGTCTTTATAATATTTTAGAGCAACCTGATCCCAGTAACGCTCTTTGCCACCGGGAGATTGATATACGTCGTTAATATGATACGCCAATTTTGCGCCGTCTTGCTCGGTCCAATACGAAACTCCAAACAGGCGATAACAATTCGTGCCCCCTACGGTCATTTTTACGATGCGTCCGTTTTCGGTATATACACACCAGTCGTTGGTTTTTTCTACCGGAACTGCGAGAAAGTTGGATGAATATTGATATTTTGTAATAAGCTTGGGGTTATAAATAAGTAAATCTGCTTCCAGCATATATGCGTTCTTTAACAAATGGCTTGCGCACACAGCTGACGAAATATTATTCGTTTCGTTATAAATCGGATTTTCTATAAATTTTAACATAGGATATTTATGCAGCAGTTGATCGAATTGCTCGCCCAAATACCCTCTGACAATATAAATATCGTCGATGCCGGCATTTATAACGGCGTCAAGCAGAGAATAGATGATTTTTTTTCCTTTTACGCGGATAAGGGGCTTGGGAGTATTAAGGGTTATCGGAACAAGCCTTGAACCAAATCCGGCGGCTATAATAACCGCTCTTTTTACTCGATAGTTTTCCAATATGTCAACACCCTTGGCCGTAATGCAAGAATTGCTGACGTATCCGAGACTTTTCAGCTCAGCCATAATTTTATTAACTGTGCCCAGCGACATTTTAACACCATTTGCAATTTCTCGCTGCGATTTTTCAGTCATATGCTCGGTCAGATATACAAGAATATCAAATTGCTTTTTTGTTAACATTTAATTACATTCCTTTTATATACTTGCCCTGTTGTATTTTTTTGCAAAGTAAACCAGCACTTTAATAATCAAATTTACTGCCAAAATAGCAAGTGAGACAATTGCGGCACATTCAAGCTGCATTTGCGCTTCAAATTGGTTTATCATCAAGGCTATAGGTTTATTTGACATTGTTGCCAGGAAAGATACAGCCGAAATTGTCATCATGCAGTTCACAAAAAAATAGGAGCTCATTTCAAAAATAGTAGCCATGCTTTGGGGGATGAAAATGTCCTTAATCATCCTCAGTCTGCCGATACCAAGCATCTGACCTACCGATTCAAGATTTTCGTTAATCTTATTAAGAGAATTATACATCATAAGGTAGGGTGACGCAAAAAAGTGAATTAAATTAACCATGACAAGTATGGCAATAGTGCCGTAAACAAAGCTTTGATTGAATACAATAACATATGATAAACCAAGCACTATGCCCGGAATAGCCGCTGATGTAATTGCAATAAGATGCAAAAACTTAGACATTTTCGACTTCATTCTTGCAGTAAGATATGCGGTGAAAAATGATAGGGATACCCCTATCAGCGTAACC
>DHNF01000006.1:5117-18750 GCA_002409375.1 Ruminococcaceae bacterium UBA5423 | reverse complement strand
ATCAGCGTAACCAACAAGGCAATTGTTATGGAGTTTAGCAGATATTGATCTGCTCCCATATCCAATGATTTAATTATATTTGAAAAAGTAAATGATAAATCACCGGGATAATTTTTTGTAAAACCCAATATGACAAAAGCTATTATCGGAAGTATTGTACATAAAGAAACCAGCCCACAAATAGAGTAAGAAAGAAAGTTTACAAGCTTTTTTTTATTATACTCAAGCTTGTGGCTGACGTAGGACATGTTTCCTTTGTCTTTGTTCAAAAAATCAAATATAAATGCAACTACGGCGGGAATAAGAAGTATTACACCGTAAACACAGCCTTTTCCGAACTCCAGTTGGCCGATTACCTCCTGATACATGATAACAGGTATGGTTATACAATTACCCCCGACCATAAGCGGAACACCATAATCGGTAATTATCATCGTAAATATCGCAAATATAACAGAAATCATCGGCTTTCTTAAATAGGGCAGGGTGATAGATTGGAACTGGCGCAATCCGGAGATACCGAGTACTTTTGCTGCTTCATATGGCGTACAGTCTTCATATTTAAATATGTCGCTAATCATCAAAAAGGCAACCGGAAAAGCATACATCACCGATCCGAAAACTATGCCATGCAAGCCGTAAATACTTGTCCTTAGACCTAAAAGCCTTGTAACAACGCCATTATTCCCCATCAATATAATCAACCCCATGCCATGAGATATTGAGGGTATCAGCATGGGCAGAATTAGTATGATATTTAGAATGCCTTTAAAACGTATCCCGGTCCTTTCAATACAAAAAGCGAGTAAATAGGCTATTAGCAGGGTTATCGCAGTTGCAATAACTGATACTTTTACAGAGTTTAATACAGCGGTTGGAAACATCACATTTTTTAATACACGGTTCAAACTGCTTGCATCTATGAACATAAGCATTTTTGCCAGTGGAATGATGATGAGAACAACAAAAATAAAGCCAATAATCAGTTTGGCGATATCCCCTGAGTCTTTTATGTGTTTTAAACTCGATATGTATGGCTTCTTTCTTTGCTGTATAAGCTTTTTGACGGATGATTCCATCAGCTCACCTCACATAGCTTGCAAGGGAGTCAATCTTCGCCTGCAAATTATCTATTACAAAGGTGCGGACATAGTTATTTTTTGGTGATTGTATGATATTATCCGGTGTATCAAGCTGGACAATTCTGGCTTCATCCATAACCATTATCCTGTCTGACAGTGCAAAAGCTTCCTCCTGGTCGTGAGTAATATAAATCATGGTTGTTCCAAACTCGGCCTGAATGGCTTTCAGCTCTTTTCTGAGCATAAGCCTTGTTGCAACATCAAGGGCAGACATTGGTTCGTCAAAAAGAATAATATCAGGATTAAGTACAAGCGTTCTGGCTATTGCTACCCTTTGCTGCTGACCGCCGGATAACTGATACGGCTTTTTTGAGATATGCTCTGTCAAGCCCAGCTGAGCGATAATATCGGATGCTTTTTGGCGTGCATATTTTCTGGTGGCTCTTTTTGTTTTCAGAGCATATTCCACATTGCCGAGTACTGTCATATTTTCGAACAGGGCATAGCTTTGGAAAACTATGCCCATCCCCCGACAAGACGGCGGTGCCTTGGTAATGTCTGTGCCATCTTTAATAATCCGACCTGAATCAGGCGAAATCAAACCGGTCATTATTCGCAGCAGGGTGGTTTTTCCGCATCCTGACGGCCCTAATATTGATAAAAACTCACCGTCGATAACGTCAAAGCTCACATTAATTAGAGCACACTTGTCTTTATATGATTTTTCAAGGTTGAGTATCTGCAGCTTTTTACGGTTTGTCATTTCTGCCTTCCTTATGTTTTTAATATTTCCATTTTTCTAATAATCTTGTTTTCTCTTGGCTTGAGTTGTTGCTCATATCGCAGAATTTAATATTTTCGGGAAAGTTTTCTACCGAAAAGTCTTTTTCCTTATAAAATTTTTCAGGAAAGAACTTTGCACAATATTCGGCGTTTAATGTGCTAACCAAAAAGTCAAACACTTTTTTTACGCCTTCCTTTGTTTCTTTTCCGCTTATGATCGATTGACCGTACATGTTAAAAGGAGAACCTTCTTCAAAGAACTTTATCATAAGCTCGCCTCCCTTATTAATTTCGGTCACTGCCTGCGCCGTCATTCCAAGTCCTATTGCAACTTCGTTCTGAATAAGTGCATTGACCGGACCGGAACCTGAGGAAGTAAAGCTTAAAACATTTTTTGCTAAATTATCAAAATACTCAAATGCCTTTTCTTCGCCTCTTGAATTTACAAGAGCCTTTAAGAACATATAACCTGTTCCCGACGACTTGGGATTAGGCATAGATATAAGTTTTTTGTATTCGGGCTTTAATAAATCGTCATAGCTGTTAGGGACTTCCAGCCCCTTATCATCAAGCACCTTGGGATTAATGATTATTGCGCCGCCGGTTCTGGCTTCCGGCATAAAATAATTGCTAACTACAGCGTCGTCGGTATATATAGAAGTATCGTAGCTTGATAAATCAGCCAGGATATTTGCTTTTTCAAGCTGTCCCAAATATCCATATTCCAGATCGTGCGTAATATCGCAGTCTGTTTCTTTTCTCTCGGCTAAAAGCTTTGCTGCATGATTACCTGATGACAAATACTCAATTTTAATATCATAGTCCGGGAATTCTTCGTTCAATCGTTGCCTGATAAATTCAACTCCGTAATCCTCAGAGCTGGTAAAAATAACAACGCGCTCTTTTTTTTCGGAGGATTTTCGAGAGCAGCCGGAAAACACGGAGATGATGGATATAAACAACAGTACAGACAATAACAGGGGTAGTGCACGCTTTAATTTTTTCAACATTTTCATATCCTTTCCTGTTCATAATGTTTGACTTGTGCTTGTTATGTGAACGCAAAAGTTTAGCATTGCGTTATTTTTAGGCAAAAATATAGCGTCTGTTCAGTTTTGACGCTGCATTTTTAGGTTTTTGAACACTTCTTATTAAATAGCAGCAGCTTCCTTAGCGTCTGCGGTGCAGTTTTTCCGATTTGACAGCCTTTCAATTATATAATCGGCCGCAACCTCTCCACTGTGTCCAAGATTATAAAAATAGCTGTTTTTAAGTCTTCTAATGCTTTGAACATAGCTTTCACGATTTTCAAGCAAGCTGTCGACAGCGCAGGATATGTTAACGGTTTCTTCCTTGCTGATTGCTTTGCCTACGATGTTCCTTGCAAAAATATCAAAGGGCTTAAGCTTTATTTTGTCATAGTCCTTATTTACGATTTTCATTTGTGTGTTGATAAACAGTGTTGGCTTGTCTGTTGTAAAGCTGAATTCATAGGCGATTGATGACCAGTCGGTTATCACCATGTCGGCAGTATACACTGTAACATTGGACGAAAAATCCGTTTCGATTATAAAATCCTCGCTAAACTTATCTTTGTATTTCTCTATTATACTTTCCATTTGAACAGGAAAGCGCTTTATGTACTGGGGATGTGGCCTTATTATCACTTTATATTTATCGCAGACAAGTCCTGTCAGAATATTATCAAGACAGCTATCCAATATATTGTCATACTGCCATGAAGGCGCAATTAAAATTACCGGCTTTTTATTTTCGGCTTTATCCAGCTTACGATAAGACGCAATCATATTGTCAATCAGTCCATAACCGCATTTTACAATCATTTTTCGTTTAGTGCCTCTTAGCTTTTCCATTTCGCGTATTTCAATGCCCTGGTTGCGACTTACCACAAAAATTGTGTCAAAATGGTCTAAAGCACCTGGACGGTAAGTCAGGTTTAAGCTTGTGCAGCCATGGTCAACATAGATATATTCAATATTTTTTCTGACTTTTGAACGCTTTATATGATATTTTTCCAAATCAGGTGTAGTCATAACGACCATTTTACATTCCAGCTTCATCATTAAAGCTATTAAATGATTTCCGCTGATATAATAAGCCTTTATTCTCGGATTTTTAATATCAAAAATTTGATCCTTAGAATCACTTGTAACATAATAAATAGTTTCATCAAATTTTTTCAGTAAAGCGTCGATGATATTTTCAAAGTATTTATAAAACCCGCTTTGCTCTGAATAGAACATCAGGTTCATGTTGTTAAGATTATTGTTTTTACATATTTCACGATAATATTTTTTTGAAAGCCTGTTATTTTCCCTTTTTATTTTATTGTTTTCCTTTGCCTTTAACTTTAATTTATTTAAAGTTTTATAGTCAATGTGCCTGCCCGGATTATAGATGATATTGACAAGTTGCATAACAGGAATTGAAAACAGGTTGCCGAATATCCAATAAAGACCGACTCCCGCCGGAACTAAAAAAGCAAAATAAGTTGAAAACGCAATCATAAATATTGTTTGTCCCCATCTGGCCAAGGCTGTTTGCTCAATTTGCAAAACATTGATTTTATTTTGCACAAAGCACATAATAAACGCACTTAATCCAGCTAACACAGGGATTAAAAAAAGCAGGTTAATGCTCAGTATTTCAGGTTTTGCGGCAAGGTCAAATTCAAAAAAATTCATATTCATGCTTTGCACACTTTTTATAATTGCACTAACATCACTGCCCTGCAGTGTGCCGTTCTGCAACGACATAAACGCTTGATAATTATTTTGGTCATTCATGCACCGCATAACAATTAGTTCAGGAGAGGAGGCAAGCTGAGTTGTCCCTAAAATCTCGGTAGTCTTTTGCGTAAAAGCATCGATTGCCCCTTGCGGCAAATGCAAGATATGCTTTAACGGTCTGTATACAACATCAATCAATCCAAAAATAAGTGGAATTTGAAAAAGCAAAGGAATTGTGCTCGCAAAAGGATTATATTTTTCTTTTTTATAAAGCTCACTTTGTGCATCAAGCAGGGCGTCTTTGTCGTCGACATATTGATATTTTAAAGCGCTGAGTTGGGGCTGCATCCTGACCATTTTAATCGAATTCTTTTGAACCCATAAAGATATAGGAAATAAAATCACCTTTGTAAATACAGTGAAAATTATTATAGAAAACCCATAGTCGTTAATTATGTCATAGCAAAACTTCATGATGTAGCCAAGGGGTGTACCCAGTATTTCTCCAACAATGCCCATAAACCAATGTTCCTTTATTATTTCACTTTATTATCCGCGGTTTAGGAAAATATTTAAAAATTACCTTACCAATGATTTCATTATTTTTAACAAACGGATTTGTCCATTTGCGAGAGTCGTTTGATTCGCTTGTATTGTCCCCCATCACAAAATAACAGTTTTTTGGAACTGTTATAATACTCATATTTTCATTCTCATCCATTTGTGCAAAATCGTTTTCAACTAAATTGCCATTTAAATAAAGCTTGCCGTTTTTTATTTCTACAGTATCATGCGGAGTTCCGATAATCCTTTTTATAATCGTTTCATTTGTTAAATCCGGCTTTTTTAAAACTACGATATCTCCAAACGAGGGTTCGCAGTTGACAAAGGCTATCCGATTGACAAATACCCAATCGTTTTGATTTAACAAAGGATACATTGACTTGCCTATAATCCTTGTGTTTAAAACCACAAAGGCGTTTAAAAGCAATGCTGTAAGCAGAGCAATAAAAATAATCAATAAGTATTTGCATTTGCCTTTTATGCTTTTTAGTTTTTTATTTCTTTCCATACAAACTGTTTATTTCTTCTTCAGTTAAATTGCTGTCGTCAAACTCATCGCTTTCGTTAAGTGTCACATTTGCTTGAGTTTCGTAATCTTCCTGTTCCTCGTGCTTTTTCTTAAATTTCCTTTTGATTTTTTTAAAATAAAAGCCCAGGGCAGCGCCGCTTGCAATAATAATTCCTACAACAATTTGAATAATATAGGTCATTGCCGAAGGGTCAATATATGCACTGGCAGTTGATGAGAAAAGAAAAATACCTAAGATAAAATACAGAATAAAAACTGAAATATTGCGGATTTTTTTCAAAATTAACCACTCCCCTGTATGTTAAAATTAATAAAATGAATGTGATTCTTTAACGTTTATCTCATTGATGATTTTCCAGTTGTTAAAATTGCTGGCATCACCGTTGATTTCATATTTATATGCCATAATTTCTGTTCCATAATCGTTTATAATTCCTTTATAAAAAAATCTTGTAACATTTTCGTCCTCGCCGACCTCGTCAAGTGCTGCCCCGTATTTTTTAGTATTCAGTCCTGCAGATTTCGCTATAGTAGCGGGAATGTTTTTTAATGAAACGGGAGCACGGGAAGTTTCAAGCGGAGTGTCGGCACTTCCTGTCGGTTTGTAAAACAGCCCGATTGTGGTAGCTTTTTGTACAGGATCTGTATCTGATAACGCACTGCCATAATCGGCTGTAATAATAATTGCAGCATCCTTGTATATCCCCTGCTCTTTCATTTTTCTAAATGCTGAGAACAATATGTTAAAGGCTCCCTTGGTTTGTTCAAGCGAGCTTGTTCCTTTTTCGTCTTTTGTACCGTCCTCGTTTAAGACATATGGAGGGTGTGAACCGTTGAAATGGTATAATTTAAAATACTTATTCTTTTCTAATTTAAAATCAGAAATTTTATCGGCATACTGTAACTCGTCAACCTCGTAAACAATGCTGTCTTTAAATATGCCTTTATTAACAGTGTCGGTATAGCACCAGAAAAACGGTCTCATAGTAATAGGTGCATAGCGATATGCGGATAAAGTCATCAGATTTTTTATAACTTGTTTTTTATTTAACTTATTGGCATTGCATGAATAATTAGAAACATAATTTACGGCTGAGCCGATATTACCAAATATATTATCAATCTCAGTATAAATATCAACTTTATAATCAGCAGAGTTTAAATCGTCCAGAAGGTTTATTTTAGAACTCCATGAATCATCAAAAAATTCATCAGCCGGTTTTTCCCACAATCCATCCTCACAGCCGGTCAAAAGAAAATTAAGTGCAGGTCGTGTTCTTGCATGCTCTGAAATGGCGTTGGTATAGCTTGTAAATCCGTCCATCTGATTGAAAAAATCCGGATCATCATTCAGCACCTCGTCAATAAATTCATAATCTAACCTGTCCAACACAAAAACAAGCGTATTTTTTTTCGAAGAATATGTAGTGAAATCAGCCGTTGAAAGGTAATCTTTGTTTGTATCCATGGATTTCACAGAAACCCCTGAAAAGATACTTATCAATGCGACTGACTGCATGACAACTAATGCGGGGGGAACGAATTTTATTATTTTTGTCCAAATGTTTTTATTAGTCTTTAGCAAAAAATAAAATATATAAAAAATCATAAACCATATGAAAAAATCTAAAAGCATTTCGGTTTTTTGAGTATGCCACTGAACCGGATTCCCATCAAGTGCTCCCATTTTACCGCTTAACAAATTTCCCTGGATATATCCGCAAAATAAAAATGAAAATACACCCGTAATTATGCGATTGTGGATTGTTTCTTTAAATATTGAAATGATAAAAGAAGTTGCTAAACACACGGCAAGCGCAAACACTGCCATAACCGGCGCAATATTATAAACAGTAAAATGTAATGAATCCTGACTGAAAGCGGTTATTTCAACAGGACCAAAAAACAAGAATGTAAAGCATGCACAAAAAGTGATTATCATAGATAAAAACAGTCTTTTGCCGAAGTTGCGATGAACAATCGAAAGTGCTTTTGAAAGCTTTGAAGACTGCGTTTGTGTTTTTATATTTTCCGGCTTAGATTCAGGTGTTATCTGATTTAACCCTGCATTATCTATTGTATCTTCAGATTTTGTTATAATATCTTGCCGATGGGCATCGGGAGTTGCTTGAGGCAGTTTACTGTCTGCTGTCTGACCCATCGGAGGATTGGATGTTAATCCCGATTCCAACCTTATCATCTCCATATCAAACGCTGCATACATAATTACCCAAATTATGTATGCATTGATTATACTCCCAAGATTGAATAATATCAAGAATTATCTGCTAATAACATTGTACAAATTGCTAATAATTGTGCTCCCTCTGGTGACAAAAACTTGGTTTCGTGATAAAATGAGTGGCTATGAAATCTAATACAAAATGAGGGTGTATGTTATGAACGAAAAAGAAATTGCAGAAATTCGACGCCGTTTCCGTTCGGATAAGGGTAATATTTTTCAGTTGCGCGGCTGTTATGTAAACGACAAAAATGAAATAATATCCGAGTTTAAACAATCCACAGGTACGATGTCGCAGGAAGAAACAGATGCACTTTTAACAATTATAAAGAAGACGCTTTCCGGAACGTTAGGAAAAAATTTGATCGATATCGAATTTGCAACCAAGCAAGTCCTTGAAGGGGAAGAACACAAGCTGCTCATGGCAATTCGTGATTCCTCTTTGGAGGACGACAACGCTGTGCATGAGTTTTATGATCGAGTTATTAAGACACTTCAGATAGAAGGCAATTATCTGATTCTTTTGGCTTATGATAAATATGATGTTCCATTCTATTCAAAAGACGGGCAAAATCAGGATTCCTCAGAGGTGTTTTCATACTTTTTATGCAGTGTCTGCCCCATTAAACTGACAAAGCCGGCGCTTAGTTACTATACATATGAAAACAGATTTAGAAATTTGGCATCAGACTGGTATGTATCATCTCCGGAGCTTGGGTTTATGTTTCCGGCCTTTGATGATCGCAGCGCTAATATTTATAACTCGGTCTACTACTCCCGCAACACTTCGGATATCCATCCGGAGTTTTTGGAATCAGTGTTTAAAAGCGAAATACCCATGCCTGCTGCTGTGCAGAAAGAAACATTCCAATCTGTTTTAGGCGATAGCATCGCCGAAGAATGTAATTTAGATGTTGTGCAGGTGGTACACGATCAATTATCAGAGATGATTGAGGAGCATAAGACAAATAAAGAAACAGAACCACTGTTGATTTCCAAAAAAACAGTCAAAGGCATGCTTGAATCATGTGGTGTTTCGGAAGATCGTTTGACCGAGTTTGAAGAAAAATACGATGCCGAATTTGGCGCTAATACTGAAATTAGTCCACGAAATATTATTGATACCAAGCAGTTTGAGGTTCGCACCCCCAATGTGACAATTCGTGTAAACCCAGAGCACAGCAACCTGGTTGAAACACGGATTATTGATGGAGCAAAGTACATATTAATCCGCGCGAACGACGGCGTCGAAGTAAACGGTGTAAACATTTTTATTTCGTGAAACAGAAGAATTTTACAAATAGTCCGCAGGAAAAGAGTCTGCAAAGCGTAATCAGCGGATATATTGCTATTCCCGCGTCATGTTTTACAAAATTCACGCAGTAATGTTTATTAATCTTGTTACTATAAGTCATTGACAAATGTCTTATCAATGACTTATAGTGTTTACAAAGACATTAATAAAACATGAAAAAGGCAAAACAGACGAAAGTTTGTGACGCAAAGCTAAAGGGTCTAATCCATATATGGAGATGACAGCCAGCTGCCACTGCATCCGTGGCAGCCGGCTTTTTTTATTGTAGAAATTTGTAGAACATAGGTGAATATAATGAAAAAACCAATAATAATTGCAGCATTAATATTTACCATATCATGCTCTCTTCTCGCAGGAACGCTTGCAAGCTACACTATAACATTAGATAAGGTCGCATCGGGCAGCGTTGTCGGCAAGGAATTTATTTTCACAGCGGACGGCACAGATATATTTCAACAGAATGTAAAAATAGCACCTAAAGATTTAGTTGTATGGCAATTCTCGGTTAGAAATTATGATGATTTGTTGATTACTGAGACTGATTTGTATTATAATCTTGCATTCGAAGTAACAGCATCAACAGACAAGCAAGCAATCGAGCCTTTAATTATTACAATCAAAGATGCAAACGGCAAAAAAATTGATTCAGTAACCGGTACAGGTTTAATTAACGTATATAATTCTTTTCTGCTTTCCCCTACCGGTCAAAAAAATGATTATACCGTTGAGATATACTGGCCAAGCAATGATGAAATTGATATAAACTACGCAGGTAACAATTTCAGTACAGCAATCAATGTTTCTGCAACAGCATCACAGGTACCTTTCGACATTAACAATGGAGACGACAACGAAGACGAGCCACGGCAAACCGATACATCTGTGCTTTATGAAGCCGGGGCACCATGGATTGATGATGAAAATGGCATTAACAAGCACCAGTTTAGAATAACAATTACTAATACATCCGATACAACTATACATAATTGGAACATAAGCATGATATATCCCGGTCAGGTATATCAGCATTGGCAATCAGTTCTTGTATCCTCAGATTTGAATACCGGCTCTTATACTTTCAGACACCCTGACAATTATAATCAGTCGATAGCGCCTGGTGAAAGCATAACATTCGGAGGTCTCGCTGTAGGTAAAGGAGAGGATCCGATAACTTCGGTTATGATTAATGGTTTTGAAACAACCGTTCGATACCAGTATGGAATTTCATTCAATTAACCATCGGCATGGAAAGGATGATTTTTAATTTGAAATTTAAGTTATTAATTATTCTCTTCCTTATTTGTGCAATTATCACTACCGCTTCGGCGGGAACCTTATCAAGTTACACTATAAACAGCACTCATTTGGTACAAATAAGCCCAGACATAGAAAAAATCAGTAACCGTCTTACACCTAATTATTCAGCTCTTCCTAAAGATGTAAACATATTGCAGGAAATGGATATCAGATACCACAAATGGATAAGAAACGATTACTATTTCATAGCCTTTTGCGGGAATATCAGACAAGACAGAAAAAATGCAGCATTTGAAATAGGCAAAATAAATAAGGACGATATAGATTATTACATAATATTTTTTGAACCCGGCACAAAAATCTTTTTCTATGATGGTACAGAAATCCAGATGAGCGGTTTTTATAAGATTAAGACCGCGCAGGATTTATTTGACGACTCCCTGTATGTGATTGAAACACGCGAGCGCAGCCTTGCGAATGATGTTAGATTGCAAGTTTGCACCAATCCCGCAGAGGAATGTGCCAAGCTTAATATACCGCTCACTTTAAGATACTGATTCGATTCAATATAAAAAAGCCTATGACGCAAAGCAAAATGGTGTATCTCGTGATACGGTTTCGACAGGATCCGTTTCACCACACGCATTACAAAAACCAGCTTCGCATTACTCGATTAGAGTATTGAGTAAATAAACGACAAAATTAGTATAATGGAGGAATCATCATGAAAAAAGCTCTTGTTTTTCTATCCCTTGTTATGGTAGTGGCAGTTTCTATCATTTCTGGAACTTTGGCAATGTATACAACAACCGTCGATGGTCTTGCCGAAGGCAGCGTTGTTGCAAAAGAATTTATCCTTCTTGGAAACGGCACAGACGCCTTTGCTAAAAATGTGAAAATTGCTCCGGCAGAAACGAAGACATGGGAATTCTCAATCAAGAATTTCGACGGTGAAATTGTTTCCGAAACGGCTATGGACCTTGCACTTACCGTCGATGTAGCTGCAGCAGAAGGCAAATCTGCAATAGACCCCCTTGTTGTTACTGTAACTGATGAGAACGGCAATAAAGTGGGGACACAAACGGGTGTCGGTACAATTAGTTTTGCTGATGAGTTTATACTTGCACAGGAGGGCCAGACACATACATATACTGTAACTATTAACTGGCCTGGCAACGATGACAGCGATATAAACTTTGCAGGCGCAGACTTTGGGACAGCGGTTAACGTAAATGTAACAGGTACTCAAAAGTAACAGAATGCTTCTTCTTTAGATTTTCGTCCTACTGCGTCCACATTGTGTAACCTTGTGACCAAAAATTTTAATAGTTAGAATGTAACCAAAGTTCTAAAACACAACAAATAAAAGCTGTTTCTTTAAAACAGCTTTTATTTTGAATTATCTTAAAATGTTTCTGCAGCTACTATAAAAAAATTGTTGCTTATCGGTTTTCGCAAGTATTTAGTCAAATATTAGAATAATACTATCCTCAGAATAAACCGAAGGCATCTTGTCTTCTTTTTTAACTGAGAATAGTATAGGGTGAATATCTATGTCAGGAATTATTTATACGACAAATGAACAAATAGAAGCTATGAAGGAAGAATTAAAAAAAGCATCCGAATCCAAATCAGTTAAAGCAGAGAGTACGAACAAGCTGATATTTTGGACAAAACGAGTAACCGGAATGCTTTTGAGTTTAATGATATTATTTCTTCTTTTTGTTCTCGCATTTGTTTTAATAGCAAAGAGTAAAGGTGAAACTCCGAATCTGCTTGGCTACCAGCTTTATGTAATCGAATCGGGAAGCATGGAGCCGACACTAAAAGTCGGTTCAGTAATTATCAGTAAAATTCCCAAGGATGTGACTGCGCTTAACGTGGGTGATATCGTAACTTTCAAGACCACAAAAGGCTCTACCGTCACACATAGAATAACAGAGATTGCACACGATAAAGATGGAAGGGTTCTATATAGTACAAAGGGAGATAATATTGCTAATTCAACAGATCCTGAGCCGTTGAGTCCCGACCAAGTAATTGCGGTGTTTGTCACAAAAGTACCTCTGACTTAAATTTTATATCCTGCAATTGGAGAGCGGATAATGAAAAAATGCATCAGAGAGATACCAAAAGATTATGATACTGTTGTTCTTATGGAAAAGCTTTGCTCGAGTGAACTGCTTTGGGGAAATCACTACGAGTTAAGGCGGGTATTGGACTACATTAATATTTGCATAAAAAAAAGAGAGATTTGGGGTATCAATGGAAAATCCCTCTTTGACATCAAACTTTTGCTTGAAATTATGGCTAATATCAAACCATACTACAGCGGAAAGTGTGTGCTTTTTGAGCACGGTATGATGCAGCAAAAGAGAATCATACTTCCGCGTGTATTTTATGCA
Organism: Ruminococcaceae bacterium UBA5423; assembly: GCA_002409375.1. Taxonomy (GTDB): domain Bacteria; phylum Bacillota; class Clostridia; order Oscillospirales; family Acutalibacteraceae; genus Avimonas. The sequence goes on along the minus strand of DHNF01000006.1, from coordinate 5,823 downwards.
GGAACTCCCACCATGATATATGACAACATGAACGTACTTGAATTTCTTATGTTCATCACAGCGAATAGAAAGGGCAACATCATAACCAGACAAAAAGAAATTTTTAATTTTTTGCAAACGGTGGGGTTAGGGAACATATCGCTTTCGCCCATTTATTCCCTTACAAAAGAATATAAATCAATAATTATACTCATCTCCGGGTTTTTTTCGGCAAGTGAGCTTATAATTTTTAACTATCCGGATTATATATACTCTGACAAACAGAGAGAATCAATATACATTATTGTAGGATTACTAAAAAACACTGACAGAACACTCGTCTTATCCAGTACGGACAGTGAAACAATCGGGCGAGTATGCAGCCACACTGCATACCTAATAAACGGTAAAATTGTATATGCGGGAACCATCGATAATTTTTGCAAAACTTATGATAAAATCATCTTGACAATATGGGACAAAAACACGCAAGGGCTTCAAGACGTACTAAGTCAGGAATTTCCACAATATCAATATAATCTATCGGATGGAAGCCTTGTTATCAGCGGCCATCTATCCGACGAAAATGACCTTAATCGCATTTATAAAGTTACAGCGGACACAGGGTTTACGCCTGACAAAGTGTATGTAAACCCAAAAACGGTTAAAAATGCATGTGAGGAAATAGTAAGACAGTATGATTTACAGGAATAGTTATTTTAAAAAG
>DHNF01000006.1:3499-4927 GCA_002409375.1 Ruminococcaceae bacterium UBA5423 | reverse complement strand
GCGTCAAGCTTACATTGAAAACAAGATAAGCACTAAAAAAAAGGTGGAGTTTGGGGTCTTTTTAGGGCTTATCTCTATCGCTCTGCATTTTGTTCTACAAACACTGACAAAAAGCGTGCTTAGTGACACTGCTCCTTATATCATGCAGGCAAGCTATTTTTCAACTGTGTATATTTATATTAACGTAGCCTTTTATATCTATATTTTATATTTTATTATTTATTATGATTATCTCTCCTTTGCGGAAATACGAAAAAACCGCTGGTATCTTCTCGTAAAAATGGGGTATAAACCCTTGACAATGATCCTGTCAAAGCTCGTCGCTTTGTGTTATTCGCTCATTTTTGTATATACGCTCGGTTTTACTGTTACCATAATCATGACAGCTTTTTTAAAATATAATTTTGTTTATAAATACTTACCTGCACTTTATGTAGCCGGTCTTGTTGATTTGTCTGTCATAGGCACAATTTTAACCACTGCTTCCCTTTATATAAAAAAGAAAAGTACTGCACGATACCTTGCAGTACTTTTCTTTGGAATAATAATAATGCTCAGAAACGTATTGGGTTATCATGATGTTATTGCCGACAGGATTTTAATGCAGAATTTTTTTGTCTTGTTTGACTTTGGCAGAAGTATGTATTTACCGATATGTGTTTTGATCGTATTTCTTTGTCTGGTAATTTGCTTTTTTAAAGCAAAGGATGTAGCAAAATACTACAGCCTGCCTTACAACACACATGAATATGTTCTACCCGAAAACACTGTGATACTAAAACGCGATTATATAACAGGAAAGATACGCCAGCTCTATGACATAGACAAAATTAAGCTGCGTAGCAAAATGTTTGATTTCTTAATTAATGCTATTCTGATTTGTATCGTTTTTGCAGCTGTCATTTTCAATATTTTTGTTATTTTGATTTCAACCTCACAACAGGGGAAGGAAGTCACTATCCGCGGTGTGATACCGTATGTTTTTATGTCAAGCACAATGGCGCCAACCATAGTAGAAAACGACCTTGCTTACTTTAGGAAGGTGGATAAAAGTATCGGTATAGATATCGGGGAAATCGTTATTTTTAAAGAAGATAATGTTGTTTTCGTTGAGCGTATCATTGATAAGGACGGGGACCTCTATACAGTAGATATAGATAGTTATCCTCCCATGTCAAAAGAGAATACTATGCTTAAAACAATAGACCGTGCCGTAATTTACGGTGTGTTTACAGGTAAGAACAGATGGCTCGGAGCGTTAATCTTATTTGCCAACACGATATTCGGCAGAATATCCTTCCTGTTAGTGCCGGTTATGCTTATGTTTTTTTATAAACAGGTAAAAAACTTCTTTGCAAAAAGCTCGCATATGTCTGATGATGAGTAAAAGCATAACCTGAAAGGATGATATTATACTGATTCTCATTA
>DHNF01000006.1:0-3195 GCA_002409375.1 Ruminococcaceae bacterium UBA5423 | reverse complement strand
ATTTTTAACAAGAAACAGTATTACAGAAAAAAGTCCCCATACTTTGGTATGAGGACTTTTTTGCATATTTGATGAGTTCTATTCAGCGCCCTGATTTTTTAAAAGTGTGCTGATTAGTTCCGCGCGGCCGGAAACATCATATTTCGAATAAATGCTTTTAACATGTGTTTTAACGGTGTTCTCGCTGATAAACAATGCCTCGCCAATTATACGGTTTGATTTTCCGGTCAGAATCAGCTGCAACACCTCCTGTTCCCGGGCGGTCAGAGGGTTAAGTGTTTTTATCTGATTTACCACCGCAGTTTGCTCTGTTTGGGACATACCGGAATACGCGGTTAGATATGTATGGCTTTTCAGCAATAACACCAGTTGCCGGTTTAGCGGCGGCAATAAAACAAGGGTTACACAGACGACACTTAAGGCAATTACCGCCACTTCAGCACCGGGCATACTTGCAGAGGTAATAAACATTCCCAACACACCGCCGCAAAGGACACCGAGTACATTTGATGAAAGACCTATTCCAAACACTTTTACCGGATTATTTGTATAATCCAGCATTTCGCCAAGAATACTCCACCAAAACAGATCGAATATTCCGCACGCGCCGAGCATCAGGGTGTCAACAATGAAATAATCTGCTGTCTTCCTGTCTAACAACATAAAGCTGATGAACGCGGCCATAATCATACCCATTCCGATATAAAGCACTTTTGAACGCTTCGCTTTTAAGGGTAAATTACGCAGAATAATCAGTGCCATTATATAGGGTATCGCCCAATACCAGCTTGTTAATGTTGAAAGATGGGTAAAGGCAGGATTAATAACCTGATACATTAATCCCGAATCAATTGTAATTACAAAAACAAAAAGACACAGCATCCATAAGGGATGATTTACACTAAAGTTTGTCCTGATTTCCTTACTTTTCGCAATCATATTATCTTTGTTTTTCGGAAGCAACCAGATAAATAGCCCACCAATAGGGATACATAAAACAGCAACCCCGAGTCCGGCAAAGGGCGACCAAAAAACTGCTGTTACATCAACGGCAATCATAAGGATATTGGAAAAAATCAAAACATCCGCACATGACTTTATCCGTTCATTTTTTGGTGTATAAAGCTTTAAGAAAAATCCCCAAGCTGCTACTGAGCAGCCGGAAACAAATCCGCCTATAATAAGTCCAGCCACCCACAGAACTGAAGGCGCAAAAAAGAACGGTAGCGTTACGATAAGACAAACACCCATTCCCGCAAGCATTGCAACCCTTGCAGAGTAAGAATTTCTGATAAATAGTCCACCTGAAAAAAGCCCTGCAAAATGCGCTGCTATCGCTGCCGTTATGTAATAGGAATAAGTCACACTAAAATAGTCCAAAAGGCCGTACAAAACCTGTCCCTCGAACAAAAAAGAAAGCAAATATGCAAATAAAAATGAAAAACCGGCTAATGATAAAAATCGATTATTCAAAGACTTCAAAAATTTCATTCTTGAACCTCCTGCATGTTGGAGGCGCCCCCGCTTTTAACCCATTCATCATCATTTGCAACCTTAAGACACCAAAGCTTACCGACCTTGGCTGCCGGCATACCGCGCTGCTCGATCCAACGTATGACTTTATGGCGTTTTACGCCGAGACATTCGCAGATTTCCTGCACAGAGAGCCACCTATCGTTATTAATGGAGGCATTCATATAACCACATCACTTTTACAGTTAGTATTTATTATTATATTAAATAATAGCTGCTCTATCAAGGTTTTATGTTATAAAAATGTGTCAACTTGTTCCGTAAGTGTTGCCTTAGAAAAAGTCTACCTAATGATGTACTTTTAAGGAAACTTTTTACGGTTAAACAAAAAAGTTATTGACATATGTCGATAACTGCGTATAATATTAATTGATGACATATGTCGCAAACTATAAGGAGGTGGATAGCATACCAAGAAGGGATGGAACCGGCCCAATGGGTGCCGGATCAATGACCGGAAGAGGTTTAGGACGTTGCGCAGGTATAAGTGCTGTAACGTACGGGGCTGGTCTTGGAATGGGATTAGGACTTGGGCTTGCTTGCAGACGCGGTTTCGGTCGCGGTTTTGGTAGGGGTTCTGCGATTAATCAGACCTCCTCAAAAACACAAAAAGAGCTGCTCCGGGAACAAAAGAATATGTTGCAAGACCGACTCGATGTTATTGAAAAACAGTTAGAGAGCCTATAGTGGGTATCAGAGATAACCGGGGGACGCTCTGGTTATTTCTGCTTGTGTTCCGGGGACACACAAGCAATCTTTGATTGCATAAGCGGGTGAGTTTTATTAGAATTGGGGTGAAAGATTATGGCAAGGCCAATGAAATGGAGGAAAGTTTGCTGCTTACCCGAGAGCAATAGATTTGGGCCCCTTGGTTCGCCTGTAAATACAGAGAATTATGTGAACATGACAGTTGATGAGTATGAAACCATAAGGCTGATTGATTTGGAGGGCTTTACGCAAGAAGAGTGTGCCAATCAGATGAATGTTGCTCGTACCACCGTTCAAGGCATTTATTTTGAAGCGAGAAAAAAACTTGCCCAATCAATAGTAAATGGTAAGGTGCTGTTAATTGAAGGTGGCGAATACAGGCTTTGTGAGGGACTTGGAAATGGTTGTGGCCGCCGTGGCTGTCATAGACATAGACTTAAAATAGGTTTTATGGGTAAAGAGGACCGGGGCGACTAATTATTTGTTTGAAAACATTTATGCGTCCTCAAAATGCCTTTCGGCATAACAAAAGTTAAAAGAGTGGAGGCGTAATGGAAAGTATCAAGGATGCAGATTATTGTATATTGGTAGCTGAGCCTACGTTGTTCGGTGTTCATAACCTGTGTATGGTATACGAATTGGCTGACAAACCGTTGTAGACATGGACTGCGCCTCAGGAATAGCAGTTAAAGTGATTTTTGATAAAACAATGAATCTGCTTTTTGAAGAAGGCGCCGTATGCTAAGGCTGTGACTATTAATTCATGCACCGCTTGGCGTTCGAGAAATACTATGCCTTGCTTATGACCGGTTGAAAACTGTTATGGGTGAAGGCATTGACTAACTGTTAGCAGATAGTATAATAAGAACCCGACCCGTTAAAGCAATCAAAGATTGCTTGCTGACAAGCCCCCGGAAACCTTATTAATTTGTAATAATACTGATTCTCATTAAA
>DHNF01000004.1:10381-12934 GCA_002409375.1 Ruminococcaceae bacterium UBA5423 | reverse complement strand
CGTGATTGTCCGGGCGCGTACAGAAATTGAGGAAAATAATAACGGGCGTTTCAGAATCGTTATTACCGAAATTCCGTACCAGGTCAACAAATTAAAATTAGTCAAATCTATTATCGAGCTTGCAGACAGCAAGCGCATCGAAGGCATTGCCGATGTTGTAGACCATTCAAGCCGCGAAGGAATGCGTGTTGTAATAGATTTGAAAAGGGATGCAAACCCTCAAGTTGTCTTAAATCAGCTCTATTCATTCACACAGATGCAATCAACCTTTGGCGTCATTATGCTGTCCCTGGTAAATGGCGAGCCAAAAATTTTGACACTTAAACAAATGCTGGAGGAATATATAAAATTCCAAAGCGAAGTGATTACCCGCCGCACTCGGTTTGATTTGCGCAAAGCCGAAGAGCGCGCACATATCATGCAGGCTTTGAAAACTGCATGTGATTATATTGATGAAGTAATAAATATTATCCGCTCATCTAATGACATTCCTACTGCCAGGCAACGGCTTATGGACAGGTTTGAATTTGACGAAGTTCAGGCCGACGCAATAGTTAAAATGCGGCTTGGACAACTTGCAGGGCTCGAGCGCAAAAAGATAGAGGACGAGCTTAACGATTTGCAGCAAACAATAACCGAGCTAAAAGCAATCCTTGCTGATGAACACAAGATAAAAGCTATCGTTAAAGATGAATGTATAAGAATGAGGGACAAATACAGTGACGAACGCCGAACCGAAATTTCACCGGTTTCGGGCGAAGTTGATATTGAGGACTTAATTCCGGTTGAAGATTGTGTGCTTACACTGTCTCATTTTGGGTATATTAAAAGACAGGCGGTAGACACTTATAAATCACAGCGTCGCGGAGGGCGCGGAATTATCGGAATGACGACGCGCGACGAGGATTTCGCGGAAACCATGTTTGTATGTTCAAGTCACGATTATGTGATGTTCTTTACCAGTGAGGGTCGTGTCTATCGTCTCAAATGCTATGAGGTGCCTGAAGGCAGCCGTACAGCAAAGGGTATTAACGTTGTCAACCTGCTGCCGCTTTCACCTGATGAAAATATTACTGCAATGATACCCGTATCAGAACTTGATCATGAAAAATGTTTGTGTATGGTTACACGCAAAGGGATTATTAAAAGAACACGGCTTTCTGCTTATTCGAGTGTTAGAAAAAGCGGTTTGATTGCCGTTAATTTGGATGAGGGGGACGAGCTTGCTTGGGTGCGTCTGACTGATGGGTATCAAACATTGATTGTCGGTACGCGTAAGGGCAAAGTAATACGTTTTGATGAAAACGATGCACGCATACTCGGGCGTACGGCGCGCGGAGTAAAAGCCATCACGCTTGATAAGGGCGATGAGGTCATTGGTATGTCGGTATGCCGGAGTGACGGTATTTTACTGACAGTTACAGAAACGGGATACGGGCGTTTAAGCGAACTTGACGATTACCGCATTCAATTGCGTGGCGGCAAAGGTCTTATAAATTACCATACAAGAAAATTCGGCAATGTTGCAGCAATTAAAGTTGTAGACGTGAGCGATGATATTATACTAATAGCGTCGGACGGTATAATTATCCGTATGGCTGCAAATGAAATCAGGTTGTGCCATCGCCCATCTAAAGGTGTCCGCGTTATGCGGCTTGAAGACGGAGCACGCATTGTTTCACTTGCAACCGCGCCTCGCGAGGAACTTGACGACGAGGACGGCGAAAATGCCAAAATGCCGCAAAAATGCGATGCTTTAGATGATCAAGAAGAGTCACTTGCCGCCACGGACAAGGTAAATGAGGATAACGAATAATAGACCTATAACGGAAGGAGCAAATCGTGTGCGCACCTTATCTTATATTTCAAAGTTTTTTATGTGGTTTATTTTAGTATTTTACTTTTTTATTCAGGCTTTAACGGTATTTGCGCTAATTAGTAACAATCAAAATGCGCTTGAAGCAGGGCGTTCAGATAGCATTTACAGCGTTGTACCGTTAATTTCTGCAACATTGATGATGGTGCTGGGTGTTATTTTATTTGTTGTTTTCAACAAACGAAGGTATATTGGGATAATTATTGCCGGTGTGGCGGCAGCAGTTATGCTGGTTGTTGCACTTGATATGGGCCGCAATTTTCCCGCTTCAATCGGCGTTGGGGAAACAGATGTGGGACTTAGCACATGGAAAATAATATGGAGGCATATCGGGATTGCTATTATACCAGTATTTATGCTCGGTGCGTGGCTGTCCGAACGATATGCGGATAAAGTCGATTTACAAAGGCGCGCGGATAAGCCGGGCTATAATTTAACGGGCAATGCAATCTTTAAGGACGTGGATAGCGAAAGTTTTGCACAACCCGAGCAAAGAAAGCTTAATAGATCTTTAAAAAAGAGATTAGAAAAGCAGTAATTTAATTAATGGCTTGTGCAAGGTTTTGTAAAAGATACAGATAATACAGTGGCCTTGGCCGACACAAAATATTCACCAAAATTATATTAATCTTTAATCGGAAATTAGTATAAGGTGTTATGTTTTACCTATTGTGAAA
>DHNF01000004.1:6541-10211 GCA_002409375.1 Ruminococcaceae bacterium UBA5423 | reverse complement strand
GGCGACCATAGGTCGCCCGCAAGTCTGTATATTACGCAATGGACTAATGGTATTATGTAAAAAGGAGTTTTAGTTATGGCAGGTCATTCAAAATGGAGCAACATAAAACGCAAAAAGGAGAAAACAGACAGTCAGAGGGCAAAAATATTCACAAAAATCGGACGAGAAATTGCTGTTGCAGTGCGTGAGGGCGGGGGTGGCGACCCTGCAAGCAACTCAAAACTAAAAGACGCTATTGCCAAGGCAAAAGCTAATAATGTGCCCAATGATAACATAGAACGCATGATTAAAAAGGCTGCAGGGGAGGGCAACCAGGAAAATTACGAGTCCATACAATATGAGGGATACGGGCCGGGTGGTATTGCGATAATTGTGGAAACACTGACCGACAACAGAAACCGCACAGCAGGAGATTTGCGTCACTATTTTGATAAATGGGGAGGCAATCTCGGAACAACGGGTTGTGTTGGATATCTTTTTTCTAAAAAAGGAATAATAATTATTGAATCAGATGGAATAGATGAGGACAAAGCAATGGAGGACGCTCTTGAAGCGGGTGCTTTCGATTTTAACAAAAGCGATGATGTATATGAAATTGCAACCGAGCCTGCTGATTTTGCAGCTGTGCGCGACAATTTAGAGAAAAAAGGGTATGCATTTGTGTCGGCACAACTGGAACAGGTTCCCGATATTTATAACAAAGTCGATGATAACGAGCTGTCCGAAAAACTAACTAAGCTGCTCGACATGCTTGATGATAATGACGATGTACAAAATGTTTGGCACAACTGGGAACAGGACGACACAGATTAATACTATTCTCTGTTAAAATGTTGATAACTTGAGAGAATTCTTAAAGTGTTAAGATGACAGTATAAGCGTGTCAGATGGCGGCCGTCCTGTTAAATTGGATAGCCGCTGTTTTTGGAGGTTGATAGGGTAATATGGGCGATGTTATTGCAGCAATAGCAACGGCAGCTACTCCCGCTGGAATCGGGTTAATCAGATTATCTGGAAACGCTGTATTTGAGGTAGGGGAGCGCATTTTTCGCGCCAAATCAAATAGGCGGCTTTCTGATTTGGCCGGATACAATGCGTTGTACGGTTGGGTCTATGATGATCAAGGCGATATTGACGAGTGTATTGCTCTTATATTTAAGGCCCCCCGAAGCTATACCGGCGAAAATGTGATTGAATTGTCATGCCACGGAGGTCTTTATATACTCCAGCGAGCACTGCGCGCTGCAATTTCAGCTGGCGCCCGTCCGGCAGAGCCGGGTGAATTTACAAAGCGCGCTTTTATAAACGGCAAAATAGATTTGACGCGTGCCGAGGCGGTCATGGATTTAATTAACGCAAATAATAGACTTGCCGCTAAAACCGCATTGTCGTCAAGCGAAGGTGCGCTTTTTAAATGTATGCAAAAGATAAAGCATGATTTGACGGCTGCTGCTGCAGGACTGTCTGCTTATGTAGATTATCCTGACGACGACATTCCTGAAGTTGAGCCTAAATTTCTTGATAATGTTTTGGCAAACGCACAAAGGCAGTTATCTGATTTGCTTGACAATTTTGAATCCGGTCGCATTGTTCGCGAAGGTATTGACACGGTGATTGTTGGCACACCCAATGTTGGAAAGTCCACTCTTATGAATTTGCTTGCAGGGTGTGAGCGAAGCATTGTCACGCCGATTGCGGGAACAACGCGTGATATAGTGGAGGAAACCATTCGCCTTGGAGATGTCGTTTTGAGATTGGCCGATACTGCCGGCCAAAGAATAACGGCAGATGATGTTGAAAACATAGGAGTGCAGCGAGCTCGTGAACGCATGGACAGGGCGTCACTTGTGCTTGTCGTCTTTGACGGTTCACAGCCTTTGACAGAGGATGATCTTAAGCTTGCAGTATCAGCCTCTAATCAAACCGCAATTGCTGTAATAAACAAGTCTGATAAACCCCAATTAATTAACGACGAGTATATTAGGAGACTATTTAAACATGTTGTTATAGTCTCTGCTCAAAAAGGAAAGGGATTAGACAGCCTTATAGATGCACTTAATGAAGTAACCGGTTTATCAGGCTTGAGCGGTGAACAGCTTTTGCTGTCAACAGAAAGACAGAGAGATTGTGCGCGCCGTTGTTTGGAAAGCGTCAATGAAGCGCGTGATGCAATTTTGGCAGGCATTACATTAGACGCGGTCGGAGTCAGCATAGACAGCGCAATATCTGCATTGTTGGAGATGACGGGTGAACGGGTAACAGAAACCGTGGTTGACGAGGTTTTTTCACGGTTTTGTGTGGGAAAATAATGATGTTACCCCATAGCCCGATAACAAATAGTATAAATAGATAAATAACACTAACAGTAATAAGGATTGGATTAAAATGAGCTATTTTGCCGGACGATATGATGTGGCGGTAATAGGTGCAGGGCATGCCGGCATAGAAGCAGCCCTTGCGGCGGCGCGTTTAGGCTGCTCGACAGTTTTGTTCACATTAAACCTTGACTGGATAGGAAATATGGCATGCAACCCTTCTGTGGGAGGAACAGCCAAGGGACATCTTGTACGCGAAATTGACGCTTTAGGCGGTGAAATGGCAAAAGTGGCCGACATGGCACTGTTGCAGTCCCGAATGTTAAATCGGGGGAAAGGTCCGGCTGTTCATTCGCTGCGCGCTCAAATTGACAGGCGTGAATACACGAGTTTGATGAAATACCGCCTTGAAACCACGCCGGGTCTTGATTTGCAGCAAGAAGAAGTAATTGGCATAAAACGCCACGAAAAAGGATGGCTGGTTTATACAAAGCTTGAAGGCGAATACTTGTCAAAGACCGTGATTGTCGCTTCGGGCACTTTTTTGAAAGGCAAAGTTTTTGTAGGAGATGTTAGCTTCGATGGCGGTCCGGACGGCATGTTTGCGGCAAACGCTTTGTCAAGCTCACTGCAACTACTGGGCATATCGCTACGCCGCTTTAAAACCGGAACCCCCGCACGGGTGCTGCGTTCTAGTATTGATTTTTCTAAAACAGGCAAGCAGCAAGGTGAAGATCCGGTTATTCCGTTTTCATATGAAACCAATATAAGGCTTGAAAACAAGGTTGACTGCCATATAACTTGGACAAATGAAAAGACAAAAGATGTTATTAAACGAAATCTCCACCGATCTTCGCTTTATGGTGGAAAAATTCACAGCGTGGGACCGAGATATTGTCCAAGCATTGAGGATAAAATTGTAAAGTTCGCAGATAAGGAGCGACATCAGGTTTTTATAGAACCTTGCGGACTAAAAACTGACGAAATGTATTTGCAGGGCTTGTCTACTTCACTGCCTGTTGATGTGCAGCTTGAATTGCTTCACACTGTTGAAGGGTTGGAGAATGTAAAGGTAATTAGACCCGCCTATGCCATGGAATATGACTGCTGTGATCCACTTCAATTGGACAGCTCGCTGGAGTTTATTAAAACTCCGGGCATATATGGTGCCGGGCAGTTTAACGGCAGTTCAGGTTACGAAGAGGCAGCGGCTCAGGGATTGGTTGCAGGCATTAACGCAGCGCTTAAGGTGCTTGGCAGTCCGCCAATGCTGCTTGATCGAGCTTCAAGTTACATCGGGACTCTTATTGATGATTTAGTAACAAAAGGTTGTACCGATCCGTATCGTATGATGA
>DHNF01000004.1:6023-6405 GCA_002409375.1 Ruminococcaceae bacterium UBA5423 | reverse complement strand
CGTATCGTATGATGACCTCAAGATCGGAATACCGCCTTATATTAAGACAGGATAATGCTGATGAACGATTGACACCGATTGGCAGACAAGTGGGACTTGTTGATGATGAAAGATGGGAAAACTATTGTCAAAGGCAAAGTACAAAAAAAACTGAGCGCCAGCGACTATATCAGACAATATTACCGCCGACTGAAAAACTTAACCAAATACTTGTTTCATGTGAAACAACTCCGGTATCAACCGGAGTGAGACTTGAGGATTTGCTAAAGAGGCCCCAACTCAACTATGAAAAGCTGTTACCTATTGATGAAAAACGGCCGGAGCTTGACCCGATGGTTAAAGACCAGGTGGAGATCGAGTTAAAATATGAGGGATATATAAA
>DHNF01000004.1:3650-5875 GCA_002409375.1 Ruminococcaceae bacterium UBA5423 | reverse complement strand
TTAAAATATGAGGGATATATAAAAAGGCAACAATCAGCAATCGAAGAAATGAGAAGGCTGGAAAACCGACAACTTTCAGTAAGTATTGATTACACGGCGATTGGCGGACTAAGAAAAGAAGCGCAGGAAAAGCTCATGAGAGTTAAGCCCACAAGTCTTGGACAGGCCTCACGAATAAGCGGAGTAAGTCCGGCAGATATATCTGTTTTAATAGTGTGGCTTAACAGCCAAAGGCAGTAATAATAATTTTTGCGAGGGCAGTCATATGGATTGAAAGGCAAGGGTTTTTGTATGGAAAGAATTGACCGCAACTTATTGTATAAACAAGCGGAGCTGCCGGGTGTTATCCTTGACGATCATATGATTGATGATTTCGAGCTGGCAGCGAACATGCTTGTTGAATGGAATCATAAAATAAACTTGACATCTATAACAGACTTGCAGGATATTGTAATAAAGCATTTTGCCGACAGCCTGACAATTGCAAGCCTGCTTCCTAAAACCGGCTTTTCGCTTATAGATGTAGGGACTGGCGCAGGATTTCCGGGCGTGCCGCTTGCAATCGTGCGAAAAGACATTAAGCTCACATTGCTTGATAGTCTTAACAAGCGTGTTGTCTTTCTCAAGACACTGTGTAACAAACTTGGAATACAAGCGGATATTGTCCATGGGCGTGCCGAACTGGCCGGCCGTAATTCAATAATGCGAGAAAAGTTTGATGTGGCAACCGCAAGAGCTGTTGCCAGTCTTCCGATTTTGTGTGAATACTGTCTGCCCTTTGTCAAGTTAGGTGGACACTTTATCGCCATGAAAGGTCCATCGGGAGAAATGGAAGTTGAATTGGCACAAAATGCTGCTTTGGAACTTGGCGCTGAATATTCTTTTACAGAGCGCCGTAATATCGGAGTGCAAAGTGATATAAGCCGGACATTGTTAGTGTATGACAAAATAAAACATACCCCGCCCCAATACCCGCGTATGTTTTCAAAAATTAAAAAACAACCCTTGTAACACTTTAATACGACAACAGAATTCTTCAAAACAAAAAGCGCGCATATGATATACTGGCGAAAAAAAGGAAGTGTCAGTCATGCGCTTTAAGAATTCAAATCGCAGGTATAAAGCAAACGGTAGAATTTTGATGATCCCGGTTGATGAAATTAGCTCTAATCCGGATCAGCCACGACGGGAATTCAGCTATGAACGGCTAATTGAACTGGCACAAAGCATTACTGAGAATGGTTTACTGCATCCGATTACGGTGACGTTTAATAACGGAGAGCCAATGCTTATTGCGGGGGAACGCAGACTCAGAGCGGCAAAAATTGCGGGAATGCGTGATATTCCCTGTATAGTATCACAGGTAACGGGGCCGCGTGCTGCACTGCTTGCATTAATAGAAAACTTACAGCGCGAGGATATTAATTGCTTTGAAGAAGCAGAAGGGATAAAACGACTTATTGAAGTACACGGAATTACACAGGAAGAAGCGGCACAACAGCTTGGATGTGCTCAATCTACTATCGCCAACAGGCTGAGGCTTTTAAGACTGACTCAGGAAGAGCGTCTAATAATCTTAAAAGAGGGCTTGAGTGAACGCCATGCACGGGCGTTGTTGCGGCTCGACGGTCCAAGCCGCATGCATGCACTTCAAAGAATAATAATCGCAAAGCTAAATGTTGCGCAAAGTGAAAAGCTGATTGAGGATATTATTACAAACAAAAAAACCGATATTAAGCGCAGAGCACCTGTTCCACTTGTGCGGGATGTGCGATTGTTTTTCAATACGGTAAATCACGCGGTTGATACTATGCGGCGTTCCGGAATTGAGGCGAGTGCCGAAAAGATTGAAACCGAAAGCTACATAGAGTACCATGTGCGCATTCCTAAAAATAATAAGAGAAAGGATGCGGCAGGAGCATAAAATTATACGATTGCATAATATACGGATTTGCAGGTAAAGGCAGATGGTTACGGCGTTTACAATAAAATCAAGCCTTGGCGCCACTTTATAGTTCATATAGCGGGGGAAACCCCGCTATTTTGTTTCATGTGAAACATCGCGATTTTTGCTCAAATCCCTTTTAATAATTTGGTATTGTGATATAATACTAATTATACGACTAAAAACTAATACTGATTCTCATTAAAAACATAGAATACTTCCCGGACTTTTTCCGTTTAGCTACGTTGTCGTCGGTCGGCAGGCGACAGCCTTCCTCCCT
>DHNF01000004.1:2995-3435 GCA_002409375.1 Ruminococcaceae bacterium UBA5423 | reverse complement strand
GACGGGATGCCCTCATCCCGCCGCGGGTTCGAAAAATCAATTATGGGAGTGCAGTATGGGTAAAATAATAGCAGTTGTCAACCAAAAGGGTGGAGTCGGTAAAACCACAACAACAGTCAACTTGTCGTCATCGCTTGGGGCACTCGGTAAAAGCTGTCTTTTGGTTGACATAGATCCTCAGGGGAATGCTACAAGCGGATTGGGTATTAACAAGCGGGAAAGCTCGTCATCAATTTATGAACTTCTAATTGGCGAGACTCAGCCCGAAAAAGCTCTTCGCCATTCGCAATTTACAAATGTGGATGTTCTTCCTTCAAACATCAGTCTTGCCGGAGCTGAGATAGAGCTGGTTCAGATGAACCGGCGCGAAAGCCGTCTAAAAGCGGCGATTGCGAATTTTCGAGAAAATTATGAATATATATTGATAGATTGTCCTCCGT
>DHNF01000004.1:0-2830 GCA_002409375.1 Ruminococcaceae bacterium UBA5423 | reverse complement strand
ATATTGATAGATTGTCCTCCGTCATTGGGGCTGCTTACGCTCAATGCTCTTTGCGCTGCCGATACGCTGATTGTACCGATTCAATGTGAATATTACGCGCTTGAAGGGCTGTCTCAGCTCATGGCTACCGTGCGTCAGGTCAAACGGCTATACAATTCAGTGTTGGATATTGAAGGTGTATTGCTTACAATGTATGATGGCCGCCTTAACCTAACACAGCAAGTGGTAACGGAGGTAAAGAAATATTTTCCACGCAAGGTGTTTTCAACAGTTATTCCGCGAAATGTGCGTTTATCAGAGGCACCAAGCTTTGGAAAGCCCATTAACTACTACGATCCAGGGTCGCGCGGCACCGAAGCATATCACGAGCTTGCACGGGAGCTAATTGGCCGAAAATAAATTACATAAGTGAAACGGGGGAGTATCCGAATGGCAATAAAAAGGGGAGGCCTTGGCAAGGGGTTGGGCGCCCTACTTGAGGAGAATTCTTTTGAGCAAGAGGGCAAAACAGTTACTCTTAAAATTTCTGAAATTCAGCCAAACCGCAGTCAGCCTCGCAGACAATTCGATGACGAAGCATTGGCCGAGCTGGCAGAATCAATAGGTCAGCACGGCATATTGCAGCCTTTGCTTGTAAGGCCGTTGACCGACGGCTCCTATCAGCTTGTAGCTGGCGAGAGGCGCTGGAGAGCAGCGCGCATGGCAGGACTAACCGATGTTCCGGTCGTTGTGCGGGACATGGATGATAAGCAAATGGCGGAACTTGCGCTTATTGAAAATCTTCAGCGCGAGGACCTCAATCCAATGGAACAGGCTCTGGGATTTAAAACACTAATGGATAAATATGGCCTTACCCAGCAAGAGGTTGCAAAGGTTGTTAGCAAGTCACGCCCCGCTGTTGCTAATTCGTTAAGACTGTTAAATCTGCCTCAGCCAGTTGCAGATATGGTTCTTGACGGCACATTGTCTGCCGGGCACGCACGGGCAGTTTTGTCTTTTCCGTCCGAAAGCGAACAGGTTGAGGCTGCCAACCTTGCAATTAATAAGGGGCTGTCTGTTCGTGAATTGGAGAATCGTTCAAGAAATGCACAAAAAGACGAAAAAAAGGATAGTATGCGCTCCAAAACATTTAACCAGCAAAACAGCTTTTATAATGAAGTAGAAATTGCATTAACCACACATTTGGGGCGTCGCGTTCGTGTAGCTCATAGCAAAAACGGCGGCATGCTGCAGATTGAATTCTACTCAATCGAAGATTTGAAAACGCTTGCAAATAGCATTTCAAGTGAATAATATTAAATGTTGCTGTGATTGTGGATACAGAAAAACCAGCCGATTGCGTAACATGCAGATTTGCGGGCAAACGAAGCTCATCACGACAACATGTTGAGCGCCTTTTGATGACCACAACTTGTAGGGGCGGCCTGTAGTCGAGCGAGCATTTTGTAATCGGCTATGTATAAAAAGAAAAGGGAGAAGCCAAATGCTTGACATCAAATTAATTAGGAATAATCCTGTTGAGGTAAAAAAGCAGCTTGAAAAACGAAACACAAGCTATGATAAAGAGATTGATGAGATAATATCAATTGACTCGAAAAGGCGTGAAATCAATTCGCAGACGGAAGCCTTAAAAGCAAAACAGAACCTAACAAGCAAGGAAATCCCGCGCTTGCGCAAACAAGGTGAAGATTTAACACCGCTGTTGGAACAAATGAAGTTAATTTCCGAGCAGGTTAAACAATTGGATGCGACTCTTGCCGAGCTGGAACAAGAGCAGCAAAGCTATATGCTCGGGCTGCCTAACATTCCCCATACAAGCGTACCGATAGGCAAGGATGACAGTGAAAATGTTGAAATCCGACGGTTCATGCACCCCACCGAGCTTGGATTTCCCGCAAAAGCACACTGGGATATTGGCGATGCGCTTGGAATATTAGACAATGAAACCGCGGCTAAGGTAACGGGCACAAGGTTTTATTTTTATAAAGGCGCTGGTGCGCGTCTCGAACGCTCAATAATCAATTTTTTCCTAAATACACATATTGCAAACGGTTATACTGAGGTTTTTCCGCCATTTATGGTAAACCGCTCGTCGATGACCGGAACCGGACAACTTCCAAAATTTGAGCAAGACGCGTTCAAGGTATGTGACACCGACTATTTTTTAATACCGACCGCAGAAGTACCGGTTACAAACATGCATCGAGATCAAATACTTGACTTTTCAAACCTGCCGCTAAAATATTGTGCTTATTCAGCATGTTTTCGTGCAGAGGCGGGGAGTGCCGGACGCGACACGCGGGGTCTTATACGGCAGCACCAGTTTAATAAAGTGGAGCTTGTCAAGTTTTCGCAGCCCGATACAAGCTATGAGGAGCTTGAAGGTTTGACACAGGATGCAGAGCAGGTGTTAAAATTATTGGAATTGCCATATCGGGTTGTCGCGCTGTCTACAGGTGACCTGGGCTTTTCAAGTGCAAAAACTTATGATATTGAAGTATGGATGCCGTCATATAATCGCTTTGTGGAGATCTCAAGTTGTTCGAACTTTGAAGATTTTCAAGCGCGCCGTGCTGCGATAAGATTTAAGCGAAACGTAAAAGACAAGGCACAGCTAATTCACACATTAAACGGTTCAGGGGTCGCAGTGGGTCGCACGGTGGCAGCTATACTTGAAAACTATCAAAATAAAGACGGATCCGTAACAGTGCCGGAAGTGCTGCGGTCGTATATGGGTGTTGACATTATAAAGGGCATCTCTAAGAAACCTACGCAAGCAAGGCTTCCGTGTCAGATTATTTGATGAGGGGGTGAGACTCGGGGGCAGATC
>DHNF01000068.1:3242-3640 GCA_002409375.1 Ruminococcaceae bacterium UBA5423 | reverse complement strand
TTTATTCACTAAAAATTAATATTAATTGGTTAATTATTCAAGGAGGTGTAATCATATATTTTAGCAAGGGGTGATTTTTCCATGAAACAAATTAAAAGTATAGCAAGTGTATTTTTCGTTGTTATTTGTTTATTAACCATGGCGGGTTCCCAGATTGATTTACCGTTGGTAAAGGCAGTGTCCGGGCCCAAATCACCCGATGCTAAGCAAGAGGAAATCGGTGCCAAAAAAGAGAATACAGATAATCAAAGCTCTGCACCTGTCGAGCGAGAAACCTCCGTATCCGAAACAAATTCAAGAAAAATCACCCTGTCTTTTGTGGGGGACTGTTTGATTGCAACTTCAGACGGAACCACTCACAGAGTCGGCTCTTTAAACTGGATGGCCGACAATAAACC
>DHNF01000068.1:2042-3087 GCA_002409375.1 Ruminococcaceae bacterium UBA5423 | reverse complement strand
GGATGGCCGACAATAAACCAGCCACTTATTTTTTCGAAAATGTTGTAAAAATATTTAAAAGTGACGACTTTACTATCGCCAACTGTGAAAATGTCTTTACCGATAAAGTATTTACACCTATATTAAAACAGAGGCCGGCCTTTTGGTTTAGAAGCAACACAAAAAATGCTTCGATTTTTAAAAGCGGCGCCGTCGATATCGTTTCAATCGCTAATAATCACACAGGCGATTATGGCAAGGATGGCTTTACAGATACGGTAAACGCACTTGAAAGCGCAGGCATAAAAGTTGGATATAGCAATGAACCGGTTATTGTCACGAAAAATGGAATTAAAGTTGCGTTTATTTTTGAGGAACTCTGGTATTACAGTCAGTACAGCAGGATTGTAAATCAGATTAAGGAAATCGAAGATGAAACCGATCTCCAAATTGTGTATTTTCATGGCGGGATGGAGAATATCCATCAGCCGGAAGAATGGAAGAAAAATGCTGTTCGTAAAATTATTGATGCTAATGCTGATATGGTGATTGGTTCGCACCCGCATGTATTGCAACCGATAGAGTTTTATAATGATGTACCGATAGTCTATTCACTCGGGAATTTTGTGTATGGTGGAAACCGTCAGCCTGAAAACCGGACGATAATTCTTAAAGCATCTTTTGAAGTCGGCACTGATGAATTGAAGGTATCTACAGACATCATACCGTGCTATGTTTATACCGGTAACACAAACAACTGGCAGCCGGATATCATTGAAGACGAAAACGACAAATCAAAGGTGCTGGACTTTATGACGGGGACACGGGAATTGCCATATTAATATCGTCTTTTTCTTTGGGCGGCAAAACCCATCTGTCCGTTTTTAGAATTGCTGCATTGCCTTAGCTTTTTTAACTTATTAAAGAACTTCTAAAAAATGTATTGGTTAAATGGTTGACAAATTCGCGAATAATTAATATAATTGGTCGTGCTCAATACAACGAATGTAAAAAAGTGAGATGTGCTGGTGTAGCTCAGCCGGTAGAGCAGCTGATTTGTAATCAG
>DHNF01000068.1:310-1886 GCA_002409375.1 Ruminococcaceae bacterium UBA5423 | reverse complement strand
AATCAGCAGGTCGGGGGTTCAAGTCCGTCCACCAGCTCCAAAACAAAAATCCTGTCGAGTCATCGGCAGGATTTTTGTTTTGTATGAAATGGTGATGTAGCCGGCTATCAAACAGCAACATATTACAACTCTAAAAGTGTCTTTATAATTGCGTATATCAATATTGCCAGAACAATTATGACAATGCATCCCCCTGCATTATTGTTACCGTTTTTGTTTTTTCGCGGCCCACCGCCTGACGAGCCTTTATTTGACCTATCAAATTCCTGCATATAGTGTGAGTACCCTTCAAAACCTTTACCATAAAAGCCATAATCATCAGACATGCGCCAACCCCCTGTTATTTTATTTGATTGGCTTACAAAGTATCGCTTTAAGATTTTCTTTAGAACCTGTGTTATTCATATCTGCCCTCTTAACCAAATTATACCACAATAGGTGGGTCAAAAGTAGACCGGCGAGCAATAATTTAATAAATTTTAAGAGATTTTATTGATATGAGGACAATTAGCCTTACTTTGCTCATAATATGGATATGTAGCATCGGCTATATTTTATACGGGGGGATTAAAAATGGTGAGTAAAGGCAGAATTAAGGAAATGTTCCCTGGTGGGAACACCTACAGGGGGTTTCACTCATTTTATGATTATATAATTTCACTTGATGAGGCAAACCGAAAATATTGCATAAAGGGTGGACCGGGCGTCGGCAAAAGCAGTTTTATAAAATCAATAGCATCGCATTTTTTGGATAAAGGCTGTGATGTGGAGCTGCATCACTGTTCTTCAGACAATAACTCTTTGGACGCCGTGGTTATCAAGCAGGCAAAGGTGGCAATTTTAGATGCAACAGCGCCGCATATTGTTGACCCCAAAATTCCGGGTGCAGTTGATGAGATACTAAATTTCGGAGATTATTGGAACGAAAAAGGGTTTGAATTACAGCGAAAAACCTTAATTGACTTGAATAATGAAAAAAAGAGTATGTTTGACAGTTCCTATCGTTATCTTATGTGTGCAAAACAAATTCAGGACGATACAGAAACAATTGCCGAGCAAACGGTTGACAAAGCAAAATATCGTGACATGATATTGAGCGTTAAAGCGCAACTGGTTGATAATGTTACAGTTACCGGTATGACGGGCAAAGACAGGCACTTGTTTCACAGTGCGCTGACTCCCAACGGCAAGATAGATTATGTTGATACAATAATTAATGACAACTTAAAATGTTATCTGTTAAAGGGCAATCATATAAAAGGTGCCAGCGATATATTAAGTATTATTGTTAATGAGTTTTTGTTAAAAGGTTATGATGTAGAGATATACCATCAACCTCTTAATCCCCAACGATTAGAAACAATTGTTGTCGAAAAGCTAAACTTTGCTTTGACACTGGACGGCAAGGTTAAAGATAAGGCTTGCAAAGTCTTTGATTTGGACAATGCGATTATATCTGAAAAGCTGGAAATCAAAAATGAATTGTTATTAAAGAATGATAATATGATTCAAATGCTGCTTGACGAGGCGTATGCAAGAATAAAAGCAGCGAAAACAAAGCATGATGAGCTTGAAA
>DHNF01000068.1:0-172 GCA_002409375.1 Ruminococcaceae bacterium UBA5423 | reverse complement strand
TGATGAGCTTGAAAAAAAATATATTCCCCAAATGAACTTTGCCGAAGTCGACAAGCTTAAAATCAAGATTATAGAAAAAATTGAAAGCTATCTTTAACAAAAATCTTATATTTTGGAATTACGCACATAATTGGTGCATTTTCAATCGGAGCGCCGAGGACGGCGCTCCCTA
>DHNF01000108.1:3545-6989 GCA_002409375.1 Ruminococcaceae bacterium UBA5423 | reverse complement strand
TTTTAACAAGAAACAGTATTAAACTGAGAATGACCAACGGCGGAGGTTCATCACAAAACCAAATTATTACTTATCGCCTGACATACTATCATCGTTTGTTATATTTCCGTTGCCCGTAACGGGTATGGCTTCACCGAGATAAGTAGGTTTAGGCTTGAAAAGTGTTAAAGAATAATCCTTGACACGCGCCAAAAATTCACGCGCTTCATAATATGGCTGCCGCGAATAAGACTGCAAGTCCGAAGATACGCCATAAGCATCTATTCCAAAAGAACGCGCAATATATAATGCTCGATAAAGATGATATTCCTGTGTCACCAAAACGACCTTTTTAACCTTAAATATTTCCGCTGCCCGATAAAGGCTTTCATATGTTGAAAAGCCCGCATGATCCATAAAAATTGTTTCAGACGGTATTTCCCGCTCTGTGGCAAATTGTTTCATCGCGGACACTTCATCGTATTCGGTTTTACCGTGGTCGCCGCTCATCAACAGTCTGTCAGATGCGCCTGAATTATAAAGCTCAATACCACGCAACAGCCTGTCCGCAAGCATAGCGCTTGGAGAATTATCGGTATTAAGCCCGGCGCCAAACACAAGTATGCAGTCCGCGTCAAGTGTTGAAGCCTGCTGTACTGAAAGTATCCGATCTGTGACAGACGATTTTACATGATAATTGATTACAAAAGGTGAAGCAGCAATTGCGGCAATCAAAATGCCGGCTGACACTATAATGCGCTTTTTTCTTTTTGTCAAATCACACCACACCAACTCACCTATACTTAAAGTATATTATTAAATAATTATACAGAAATATGCACCTCAATGTGTTGTAAATCCTTATAGCGCTGCAGGACCGGGGCAACATGTTGTGACAGAAATTCAGCCGTCTGCTCTGGTGCACGGCCGACAAATCTTGATGGAGCCAGCATGTTATTAAGTTCATCAAGTGTAACACCAAAAGCCGGATCGTTTGCAATGCGATCAAGCAAATCGTTTTCGCCATCACCCTGTTTGACACGGCGCGCTGACTCGATTGAATGCACTCTTATGCGTTCATGCAACTCCTGCCTGTTGCCGCCGCGTTTAACGCAGTCCATCATAATATTCTCGGTTGCCATAAACGGCAGCTCACGTTGCAAATTTCGTTCAATAACGGCAGTGTTGACTATGAGACCGTCTAATACATTAATCACTAAGGACAGTATTGCATCTGTTGCCAAAAATGCCTCTGCCACACTTATTCGCTTATTGGCACTGTCGTCCAAGGTCCTTTCAAGCCATTGCTGAGAGGCCGTTATCGCCGGGTTAAGCGTATTTACAATAACAAAACGTGCAAGCGCGGCAATGCGCTCACTTCGCATAGGATTCCGTTTGTATGCCATTGCCGACGAACCAATTTGTTTTTTCTCAAACGGTTCTTCGATTTCCTTAAGATGCTGAAGAAGCCGTATGTCACAAGAAAGTTTGGATGCACTTTGTGTAATGCCCGAAAGAGTGGATAAAATCATAGAATCCAATTTTCTTGGATAGGTTTGTCCGGATACTGCAAAACAATCATTGTATCCCATTTTTTTGCATATTAGTTTATCAAGCTGCCTACATTTTTCATGGTCGCCCTCAAACAATTCAAGGAAGCTTGCCTGTGTGCCGGTTGTACCTTTCGAACCAAGAAGCTTAGCGTTAGAAAGACGGTATTCAACCTCGCTTAAATCCATAAGAAATTCCTGAATCCATAATGCAGCACGTTTGCCGACAGTTGTTGGCTGTGCCGGTTGAAAATGTGTAAAAGCAAGCGTGGGAAGGTTTTTGTATTTATCAGAAAAACTATAAAGCAATGATATGGCAGTAACAAGTTTTCCAAGAAGCAGGCGCAATGCGTCATACATTATAATTAAATCAGTATTATCGCCGACATAACAGCTTGTTGCACCGAGATGAATAATGCCGGCGGCCTTCGGGCATTGTTGCCCGTATGCATAAACGTGCGCCATAACATCGTGGCGAACCTCTTTTTCGCGTGCATTTGCAACATCATAGTTTATATCGCAGGCGTGGGCTTTAAGTTCGTCGATTTGCTCTATTGTAATTGGAAGGCCAAGTTCATGCTCGGCTTCGGCAAGAGCAATCCACAGCTTGCGCCAGGTGCGAAATTTATTGTCGGACGAAAAAAGATATTGCATTTCCTCACTTGCATAGCGTGATGAAAATGGTGACTCGTACTTGCTCGACATATTTTACCATTCCTTCTTAACAGATAAATACATTTTACAAGGTTTTAATGATTTAAGCAATACCTTATACTATCTTAAAATATAATGTACGTGTTATTACAATTATTTCGCTGCGGCCTTATCGCGGGGGGTGATAAGGGCTTCATCTCAAATGGAATAGAGCGATAATTCTTGACATTAGCTTGTTATTATGGTATCGTCATGCTCGAAAATTTATAATGAAAGTAGGTGTATTATGGCTATTAGGATTATTACTGACAGTTCATGTGATCTCCCGTTTTCAAAGCAACAGGAATGGGATATTGATATTATGCCATTTCACGTATTCTTTGGCAAGGATGAGTATGTCGACGGCAAAGACCTTACCCGCCAGCAGTTTTACGAGCTTATGTACAAAACTGAAGAGCTTCCAAAAACGGCGCAAATTACGCCTGTGGAATTTGCAGACATTTTTAGACAATATGTCGAAGCGGGGGACGAGATTGTTGTTCTTCCCATTTCAAGAGAAATGAGCGGTACATATAACTGTGCGATGCTTGCAAAAGAAGAGTTCCCCGGTGCGACCATTTATGTAGTGGATACCCTTAATGTAACCTTTGCACTTGCATTGATGGTGGATTGCGCTGTCAAACTGAGGGATGCAGGTATGGATGCAAAAGGAATTGTACAGGAAATTGAAAATTTAACTAAACGTGTTCGTCTCTATGCCGTAATCGGAGATTTGAAATATTTAAAGCTGGGCGGGCGCTTATCTTCAGCCGGTGCGGCTGTAGGCACAATATTAAATATCAAGCCGATTATTTGCATACGCGACGGCAAAGTGATTGGGATAAACAAGGCGCGCGGGCTTAAAGCCGGATACCAAAGCGTGCTGTCATATGCCAAAAAGGACGGAATAAATACCGACTATCCTGTCTATTTCGGACACTCCGACTTTCCGGAAGCACTCGAAGAATTGCAAAAGTTGGCAAGTGAACAATTACCGATGGGTGAAATGAATTCTTGTGATATCGGGCCGATTGTCGGAACGCATGCCGGACCCGGAGCAGTAGGGATTGCATTTATCGAAAAATAGGCCGGCAAGATGTCTTCGGTCTAATCTGAGAATAGTATTAAAGGTTGCCGGCATTTACCGGCAACCTTTTTTCTTGGCACACTGTAGGACGCGATGCTCCTTATCGCGCCGCTATTATACTGTTTCTTGTTAAAA
>DHNF01000108.1:747-3247 GCA_002409375.1 Ruminococcaceae bacterium UBA5423 | reverse complement strand
TGAGAATCAGTATTAGTATCAGTATTATCCATCAAGGAGTGAAGACAAAACTTCTTGAATTTTAACGGGATTTCCTCGTCCTGACGTTTTTTTCATAACCTGCCCGACCAAAGACTGAAATGCCGCCTTTTTGCCGGTCTGATAGTCTGTAACTATTTTTTGCGATTCTGAGATAACCTCTTTTGCAAAAGACATCAGCGTATCGCTGTCGCTTATTTGCTCAAGCCCCTTTTCTTTTACAAGCTGTTCGGGGTCTGTATCGTGTTCCCACAGTGATTTTACAAGCATGCGGCAAGTTTTGCTGTTAATACGGCCCTCACCCGACATTTGGGCAATAGCCGCAAAATGCTCCGGTGCAATTGGAATGCTGGATTCTTCAGTCATCAATCTCGCAACATCACTTAAAATCATGTTAGCGACCAAAACAGGATAAGTGGTAATTGCTGCCGCCTGTTCAAAAAAATCCGCTGTTTCTCGCTGTACGGTAATTTGTTCAGCAGCATACGGGCTTAGTCCATATTTTTCTACATACTGGTGCTTGCGGAAATCAGGAAGTGCAGGAATTTGGCTTTCAATATCAGCAAGCTGCTCGTCGGTTATTGAAATAACCGGCAAGTCCGGATCTGTAAAATAACGGTAATCGGTTGCGTCTTCCTTGCTGCGCATAGAAAAAGTTTTGCCCGTGTTCTGGTCAAAGCGGCGTGTTTCCTGTACGATTTCCTCACCAGCTTCAACAGCCTCTACCTGTCGCACAAACTCGTATTCAATTGCCTTGACCACAAACTGAAAGCTGTTGATATTCTTGAGTTCGGCGCGTGTGCCTAACTCACTTTGCCCCTTTTTACGCACTGAAATGTTAACATCACAACGGAATGAGCCCTCATTCATTTTGCAATCAGATATACCTGTATACAAAATTACGGCCCGCAGCTTTTGAAGGTAAGCTTTGGCCTGTGCAGCTGATCGAATATCCGGCTCAGACACGATTTCTATAAGCGGCACGCCGCCACGGTTACAGTCTATCAGCGTACCCTTTCCATCTATGTGAATAAGCTTTCCGGCGTCTTCCTCAATATGAATACGGGTTATTCCTATTCGTTTTGGGCCTTTATCTGTTTCTATATCAATATAGCCATGCTCGCACAATGGTAAATCATATTGGGATATCTGATATGCTTTAGGCAAGTCGGGATAATAATAGTTTTTTCTGTGCTGTTTGGTATGGCGTGCAATTTTGCAATTAGTGGCAAGCCCGGCTTTTATGGCGTAATTTACAACCTGCTTATTAAGAACGGGAAGAGTACCCGGCATACCTGTACATATCGGGCAGCATTGAGTGTTTGGTAACGCCCCGAAATCTGTAGGGCATTTACAAAATATCTTTGTTTTGGTTTTTAGCTCGACATGCACCTCAAGTCCGATTACCATTTCATATTTTTGTAATACTGATTTTGATGCCATTAGTTATACCTCCCATTTGCAGCTTTGCTCGAATGCATAAGCTGCACGGTAAAGCAGCGGTTCTTCAAATGATTTGCCGATTAGCTGCAAGCCTATCGGCATACGCTGTGTGTCAACGCCACAGGGAAGTGAAATTGCGGGCAAGCCTGCAATGTTGACAGCAACGGTGAACAATTCGCCCAAGTACACTTTAAGTGCATTGTCTTTTGTTTCACCGATATGATATGCAGTTGAAAGTGTAACAGGGGACAGTATGATATCATAATTTTTAAAAATATTTTCAAAATCATTTTGCACAATAGCGCGCACCTGCAATGCTTTTTTGTAATACGAATCATAATTGTCCGCACTCAGAAAATAGTTGCCCAGCATTATGCGGCGTTTAACCTCGCTGCCAAACCCCTGACTGCGGGTTTTCTTGTAAATTTCGTCTATATCGCTGCATTCGTCAGCACGGTAACCATATTTTATACCATCATATCTTGCAAGGTTTGATGATGCCTCAGCCGACGATATAACATAATATGCCGGCAAAGCATAGCGAAGATTGGGAATCGAAACCTCCTCGACAACTGCACCAAGCGTTTCGTATTGCTTGGCAGCATCGCGAATGGCATCCTTAATTTCACCGTCAACTTCATCGTCAGCATATTGTTTTAGCAGGGCGATCTTAAGACCTTTAACCCCGGCTTCAAGCTTGTCGGTGAATGACGGCCAGTCATATTTAAACGAGGTGGCGTCATTTGGATCATAACCGGCAATAGTCTGCATTACAAGTGCAGAATCCCTGACATTACGTGTTAATGGTCCAATCTGATCAAATGATGACGCAACAGCAACCAAACCTTTTCTCGAAACTGCGCCATAGGTCGGCTTCATACCGACAACGCCGCAAAAAGCTGCCGGCTGGCGTATCGAACCGCCGGTGTCCGAACCGAGTGCAAAAGCTGCCTCGCCAGCGGCAACGGCGGCGGCAGAACCGCCCGAGCTGCCGCCCGAAATGCGTGTCAAGTCATGTGGGTTTCGAACAGGGTTAAAG
>DHNF01000108.1:0-574 GCA_002409375.1 Ruminococcaceae bacterium UBA5423 | reverse complement strand
CCCATCGCAAACTCGTCCATGTTGAGCTTTCCAAGCATGACAACATAACTTTGTTGGAGCAAATCCATAACTGTGGCATTATAGGGAGGAACATAATTTTCAAGCATGCGTGACGCACATGTTGTGGCTATACCCTTTGTACAAATGTTATCTTTTATACCCGCCGGAATACCGGCAAGTGTCGGCAGGTTCTCGCCCGAACCACGCAGCTTGTCGACAGTTTCGGCTTGTTTAATTGCAAGCTCGTGCGTGCAGAGTAAGTATGCGCCGATATCGGCGTCGGTTTCTTTAATTTTTTCAATATAGGCACAAGCCGCTTCAACCGCTGAAATATCACGCGATTTAAGACGGTCGCTTAGCTCACTTACCGTCATTTTTGTAATTGACTGGCTCATAAATACACCCTTTCAATATGTTGAGTATTTTGATTTTTTACTCGACAACCTGAGGAACAAAGAAGCAGCCGTCAAGCTTTTGCGGTGCGTTGTCAAGCAAAACATCACGATCTAATGGTTGATGCGGCACATCTTCGTGAAAAACATTGCTCAAAGGCAGAACATGAGTCATTGCAGGT
>DHNF01000038.1:2466-3095 GCA_002409375.1 Ruminococcaceae bacterium UBA5423 | reverse complement strand
ATGAATACCAGTGTGGGCGCGGTGTTGCGATTGGAGAGAATACAGCACGCAAGCTCGGTGATGCGGCACAAAGCTATGGAATTGAGCTGTCACTGCATGCCCCGTATTACATTTCGCTGGCATCGGATGACCCGATAAAGCGTGACAACAGTCTTCGTTATATTCTTGAAAGTGCCCGTGCGGTTACTTGGATGGGGGGCAGCCGCATTGTCGTGCACCCCGGAGGCTTAGGAGGACTATCAAGAAAAGATGCCTTGCTTTTGGCCTGTGATACACTAAAAAGATCTCAAGAGCTGCTTGAAGATGAGGGACTGTCACAAGTTAGAATTTGCCCCGAAACAATGGGAAAAATAAATCAGCTTGGCAATTTGGACGAGGTGCTTTATATGTGCGAGCTTGATGAGCGCTTTCTTCCATGCATAGATTTTGGCCACTTAAATTCAAGGTCAATAGGCGGTGTCAATTCAAAAGAGAGTTTTGATGCCGTACTTGATAAAATCGAAACTAAGCTTGGTAAAAAGCGCGCATCACAAATGCATATACATTTTTCAAAAATCGAATATACAAAAGCCGGTGAAAAAAGACACCTAACCTTTTCTGATACCGAATTTGGACCCGAACCGGCCCCC
>DHNF01000038.1:0-2325 GCA_002409375.1 Ruminococcaceae bacterium UBA5423 | reverse complement strand
CCGGCCCCCTTGATGGAAACACTGGCCATTCGCGGATGGTCGCCGACTATCATATGCGAATCACGCGGCACTCAAGATGTTGACGCCAGCGCACTTAAACTTCTGTATGAAAGTTATAGAGGTGCATGAAATGAAAAAAATATTAGTTATAAACGGTCCAAACCTTAATCTTTTAGGGGTACGCGAACAGAAAGTATACGGCACCCAAACATATAAGGAACTGTGTGACATTATTTTAAGCCATGCAAAAAAGCTTGGCGTATCAGTTGAATTTTTTCAATCAAACAGTGAGGGTGCATTGATTGACAGACTACACGCATGTATCGGCCAAATGGATGCAGTTGTATTAAATGCCGCTGCATATACACATACAAGCTATGCACTGCGCGATGCAATCGCGTCGATCAATTTACCTGTAATTGAGGTCCACATGTCAAACATACATGCCAGGGAGGAATTCCGGCACAATTCTGTAATTGCTCCTGTTTGCTATGGACAGATATCGGGATTTGGTTCAACAAGCTATCTGCTGGCACTAAATGCACTTGCACAAATGTAATTTGAAAGGCCGGTATCAGTAAATGACGAGGGTAGAGCAACTGGCTGCAGCGTTACCACAGCATATTGACTCAGCGTTGATTATGGACAAAATAAACCGTCGGTATATTACAGGGTTTAATTCGAGCCAGGGCATGGTTTTGATAACCCGCCACAATGTTTATTTTTTGACCGACTCTCGTTATATTGAGGCGGCCAGAAACACTGTAAAAGGCATTGAGTGTGTTGAGTATAAAAACAGAGATACTTTAAAATCACTTGTAGATCGCCTTGGTTTGCGTCATATTGCGGTTGAAGATGAAAGCCTTAGCTGCGCCCGGTATCGGCAGCTCAAAGAAACACTTAATAATGCCGAGCTGCATGGTGATATTGTAGAGCGGCTAATTCGCGATATGCGTTTGATTAAAACCCCATTTGAAATAGAAAAAATTCGTCAGGCACAGCAGCTTACCGATTATGGTTTTAGGTTTATTCTGACAAGAATAAAAGAAGGATGCTCAGAGCGCGAGCTTGCGATAGAGCTGGAGTTTGCTATGCGCAAGCAGGGCGCTCAGGCGGCGGCGTTTGACCTTATTGTATTGTCGGGCGAAAATACCTCGATGCCTCACGGTGTGCCGGGGGACAGGACAATAAAAAACGGTGATTTTTTGTTAATGGACTTCGGAGCAATAGTGGACGGCTGGTGCTCCGACATGACTAGGACGGTTGCGGTGGGCACCTGCTCGGACGAGCAGCGAAATTCTTATCAAACCGTATTGACGGCACAGCTTGCAGCGCTTTCAGTATTGAGAGCGGGGCTGCCCTGTGCCGACGGTGATGCGGCAGCGCGAAATGTTATTAAAGATGCGGGATACGGCGATTATTTTGGTCATGGCACAGGCCACGGCGTGGGGTTGGAAATTCATGAGTCACCGCGATTGTCATTATCGGCGACAGATGAAATATTGTGCGAGGGCAGTGTCGTGACGGTTGAACCGGGCATTTATTTTCCTGGTAGGTTCGGTGTACGCATTGAGGACATGGTATGTATTACGAAAGATGGCTGCGAAAACCTGACAAAATCACCGAAAGAGCTTATAACTCTATAACATAATTTTAATAATAAATTAACAACTGAATATAAACAGTCTTTAAAGCTTGTATAATCCGTGCTCTATAAATAATAATATTAACAATAATTATTATCAAGGGAAGTGCAATATGAGCTGGTATACTGACTATAAGCTTATCAAAGACGGTGACGGATATACTCTGGCTATTTATTTAAACGAAGATTCTGAGTTTGCAAATGAATTTTTATCAAATGCAAAATCATCAAAAAAATTAGAAGATAAGGTTTCGGATTTAATTAAAGAGAAATTTTCAAACATTAAAATCAACACCGTAAAACTTATTGTTGGTGCGGTCACTGTTGTATCAATACCCTTTTACGCCAGCATGGCATCGGCAGCCGGGGCTACACCGAGCAGCACATCACAGACAGGCACCGTAACCGCATCAAGTCTTAATGTAAGATCAGGTCCATCTACATCCCATAGCATAATGCATACTTTATGGAACGGTAATCGGATCAATGTTATCGGAGAATCGGACAATTGGTATAATATAAGATTATCTGACGGTCGAACAGGCTGGGTTAGCAAAGATTATATTGCATCACAGATGAGCACAACGGGCACAGTGACAGCGACAAGACTTAATGTCAGAACAGGCCCGTCAACATCTAACAGCATAATGCATACTTTATGGAACGGTAATCGGATCAAT
>DHNF01000164.1 GCA_002409375.1 Ruminococcaceae bacterium UBA5423 | reverse complement strand
CCATCCCCTTATTAACCTCTGCCTGAACCTTTAAAGCCAGCTGATCGGGCAGAGGTTAATAAGGGGATGGGATTTATTGCCCTTCATTCAGCGCATTTTGCCAAGCCTTTCAAGCTGCTTATGGGTACAAGCTGTTCACTGCGATGGCGAGATAATGAATATGAGCGGGTGTGGTGTGTTAATCCCGGACATCCCATAGCTGGCGGTATTCCTCCGTATTTTGAATTGGAAAATGAAGAAATGTACGGAGAGTTTTTTGATATTCCGCAGCCCGAAAGCCTTGTTTTTACCGGATGGTTCAGAAGCGGAGAGGTATTCCGTTCGGGATGCTGCTGGACTCGCGGATTGGGGCGTGTTTTCTACTTTCAGCCGGGTCACGAGACCAATCCGACATATCACAATCCCATTATACAGCGCATAATCTGTAATGCTGTACGCTGGGCGGCTCCGGTAAACCGCCGTGATTCCCTTGATTGCAAGCATGATATTTCGGTTGAAGAATGGGTTAGTCAGGGAAAAGACCCTGGTTGGTATTAATAAAAATTAAATTGATTAAATTGTATTTAATAACCTTGCGAAACATAATTTTGCAAGGTTATTAATATTTTTAAAGCAAAAAATAATGCGGGAGGTGATTATTTGAAGAAGCTCATTTCGACGTTTGCCGCTTTGATTATTTCGCTTGCCATAGGCTTTGGCGTTGCCGCTCAGGGAAAAACCCATACTGTAGTACGCGGCGATACAATGTGGAAAATTGCTGTTCGATATGAAATTGGTGTTTCCGAGCTTATTAAAGCAAACCCCGGAATTAAAAACCCTGATTTAATTTATGTCGGACAAAAAATTTATATCCCAGAAGCCGCGCCTTTAAGCTCGCTTGAAAACGAAGTAATACGTCTAATTAATATTGAACGGACCAGCCGCGGAATTCCTGCTTTAGCAACCAATTGGGAATTGTCACGAGTTGCGCGATATAAATCGCAGGACATGATTAACAGAAATTATTTTGCCCACAATTCTCCCACTTATGGTTCACCATTTAATATGATGGAAAACTTCGGTCTTAGATTTTCTTCGGCCGGCGAAAACATCGCCTATGGCCAGCGAACCCCAAGGGAAGTTGTAAACGCATGGATGAACTCTCCCGGTCACAGGGCAAATATTCTGTCACAATCCTTCTCGCATACAGGCGTAGGTGCCGCTAAAAAGGCTAACGGTACACTTTATTGGACACAAATGTTCATGAGACCTGCTTACTAATATCCGACTAAAAACTAAACACCTTACGGTCTTTTTTGCGCCGGGCAATGTTATACTCCTTGGCGGGTGTCAACCCGCCTTGCCGTCGGTTTTGCCTGAAACAAAAAAACCTTGAAAATTTTAATCAGATATTAGCATAAAAGCTGATTTACGGCATTATATCGCCGCATAAGGGCACGGAATTTTCCGTGCCCTTATGTTATTTAATTTTATTTGTATAATGCTGCAATTAATGCAAAAAATTAAACTGATACGCCGGAATCAACCGTGCGAAATTCTGAAAATTTTGGAGGAGATAGATATGAAAAAAACGGCCATATTTTTATTGACGGCTCTTTTCTTAGTTTTTTCGGCAATAGGATGTAAAAAAAAGGATGACGAGTCAAGTTCTACGAACGAAACAGGCAATCCTATTGCTATCACTCACTGGTATTGGGCCGATAATTCAGATTATTCGGCAAAAATGCAGGAAATTGTAAGCGATTTTAATAAGGAAAACAATCAAAATATAAAAGTGACAGCAGAGGAATATCCGTGGGACGGTGGAGGATATAGCGAAACGCTGTTTACCGCTGCTATGGGTGGAGGCGGACCGGATACTGCGGCATGGAAACTGACATCAACTCCTTTGTTTATCGCGAATAATTTGCTTGCGGTACTTGATGGTTATATCGATGACTGGGAAGATAAGGACGATATCGAAAGCAGTCTTTACGATGTTATGAGAGAAGCCGGCGGCACCAATAGTATATACGTGATGCCGTGGAACACACAGGTATTGTATGTATATTATCGTCCATCCATGTTTGAACAGGCAAATGTTGCAGTGCCCGAAACGTATGAGCAATTTTTAGAGGCATGCAGAAAATTGACTCGTGATACCGACAACAACGGAACCACCGATGTATACGGGTTTGGAATGAGGGGAGCCAAGGGTGGTCAAGAGCCATGGGGCAGTTTCATCTGGGCACGTGGTGGTGATTTCAGCGATTTCACAACTCCGCAAGCAGTGGCCGGCATGCAGGACTTTATAAACCTTTTTAAAAACAAATATGTTCCACCCACAGCACCGACTGATGGGTTTAACGAAATTATTGCAAACTTTAAATCAGGAAGAACCGCAATGACGATACACCATATAGGTTCGGCAGGCGGCATGGTAGAAACATTTGGTGATGATGTCGCAGCATTCCCGTTTCCTGGGGGAGTAAAGCAATGGACATCAATGGGAGATACTGAAAATGTAATGTTTGAAGCCTGTGACAACAAAGATGCTGCTTTTGAATGGCTAGCTTACCTCGCAACGGGAAAAGGACAAGAAAAATGGTGCACTACGACCGGGAACGTACCTGTCAGTAAACGTGTTCAGGCTATGTCTGAGTTCCAAAAAAACAAATTTATGAAAGTGTCTATCGAAGGCGCACCGCATGCAGGGATATTCCCAATTTTGGACACCACAACCGAATGGATTAACACTATTTGGCCCAATACCGTTGCTGCAGCACTTGCGGGACAAAAGACCGCTGCACAGGCAATGCAGGATTTGCAAAATGGCTTGCACAATGAATAATCCTTATACTATTCTCAAATAAAAACAGACCTTGTCTTTGTGGAGAATTTCATTGCTGTATCCTCGCATCGTAGGCGGGCGAAACCCCGCCTTATTCCTCCTTTTAGGACACAAAAAATTTTCACAAACCTTGTTAAAATTTTAAATGGAGAGTAGTTTAAATATTGTTTAAACAAGTTAATCAAGGGGTGGATTCAATTGCACCAAAGAAAAGCCGGTATTTGGCCATACCTGCTTGTAGCTCCGGCCTTGCTTGTCATTATTGCGGTAGTGTTAATGCCGGTGCTTAACGCAATATTGATGAGCTTTCAAAGTTATGATTTAAGGCGTCCGTCAGCCATCGGGTATATCGGACTGGACAATTATGCAGCAGTAATAAGAGATACTCTTTTTTGGGAGTCATTATGGAGGACGGTTCTATGGGTTGTTTTCGGCGTCGGTTTTCAGTTTGTATTTGGATTCTGCCTTGCATTGCTTCTCAACAAATCATTCTACGGACGCGGAGTTGTGCGCTCTATCAGTTTAATACCGTGGGTAACACCGGGCGTTCTTATTGGATTGATGTGGCGGTGGATATTTGACGGAAACTTTGGCGTCTTTAACGATTTATTAATAAAAATGAATATTATTAATCAACCCATCCCATTT
Organism: Ruminococcaceae bacterium UBA5423; assembly: GCA_002409375.1. Lineage (GTDB taxonomy): Bacteria > Bacillota > Clostridia > Oscillospirales > Acutalibacteraceae > Avimonas. The sequence continues at coordinate 4,819 of DHNF01000164.1, read as the reverse complement.
CTCGCACGGCAGGATACGGTATTCCCTGCAGTCGTGGTCGCTATTATATGGCAGGGAATACCGTTCTTTGCACTAATGCTGTTAGCAGGCCTTCAGGGCGTACCAAATGAACTATATGAAGCTGCTGATATAGACGGTGCCAATGTGTTTCAAAAATTTTTTAGGATAACCGTTCCGTCGCTTAAAAACACTATATATGTCACAACACTGCTTCGTATTATCTGGGTTGCAAACTCAGTTGATGTCATTTTCAATATGACCGGAGGAGGGCCTGCATATGCTTCACAGACCCTGAGCGTTTATGTGTTCAATAAAGCAAACGCGCTAAATCTTGGCTATTCCTCAACCATGTCAATACTGCTTACATTGTTGCTTCTTGTGGTAGCAGTTCCGTATCTTAAATCAATGTTTAAAAATCAGGAGTCTTAGACTTATGGGAAAAGAAAAGGCATACAAAAGGATATTATTTCTGTTTTTACCGCTGATTTTAATACTGTTGTTTTTGGTTTTCCCGTTTTATTGGACATTTGTGACTTCTATAAAACCAGAAACCGAGCTTTACGGTAGAACAGTGACTTATTGGCCGCGCGATGTTTCTTTTCAAGCATACAGATCACTTTTTATAGATTACAATTTTATCAAACCCATGAGAAACAGCTTTGTTGTCGCAATATCAACGACTGTTCTGACACTGTTTGTTGCGACACTTGCAGCATATGCGTTTTCGCGTTACAGATTTCGGGGACGCCGTGCCTTTATGATTTTGTTTTTAACAAATAACATGTTTCCGACTGTTTTGCTTTTAATCCCGTTGTATGCCATAATGCGCAGACTCGGTATTTTATATACGCCATTAGCACTTATTTTGTCATATACTACGTTTACCATACCGTTTTCGGTCTGGCTGCTTAACGGCTATCTCAGTGATATGCCTATGTCGCTTGAAGAGGCTGCAATGGTTGACGGGGCGAATCGTGCCCAGGCTTTTATAAGGATTATTTTACCGGTGCTTGTGCCATGTCTTGTTGCGACTGGTGTATATATATTTATGACCTCATGGAATGAATACACTTTTGCCGTAATGTTTACAAACGAACGCAGCCGCACAATACCGGTATCTTTAAAAAACCTAATAGGACAATTGGGTGTACAGTGGGATTTGCTCACTGCAGGCGGTATCATAACGATAATTCCTGTATGTGTTATGTTTTTCTTTGCGCAAAGGCGCCTTGTCCAAGGGCTTACCGCGGGCGCCGTTAAAGGTTAGGAGTGAAATTTTATGGATAATAAAAATCTTGCTTTAAAGGCAAGGCAAATTCGCGGGGACATCCTGCGTATGCTCTATTTAAGTCAGTCCGGTCACCCCGGAGGCTCACTTTCATGTGTTGAAATTCTGCTCTCACTGTATTATCGTGTTGCTAATGTCGACCCTAACAACCCTTTGATGGAAAATAGGGATAGGATAGTTTTGAGCAAAGGTCATGCGTGTCCCGCTCTATATGCTGTGCTCGCTGATAAAGGTTATTTCCCGCGCAATGATTTATGGACTTTGCGCCAGATTGACAGTCATCTTCAGGGGCATCCTGACAGTACAAAAACGCCTGGTGTGGATGTAAACACCGGTTCTTTGGGGCAGGGCGTTTCTATAGCAATGGGTATTGCATTGGCTGCTCTGCACAAGCAGGCTGATTATCGTGTCTTTGCAATAATCGGAGATGGCGAAGCTCAAGAGGGACTTGTGTGGGAGGCCGCAATGGCCGCCGCGCACTACAAGCTTGATAATTTTACAGTAATAATGGACCATAACGGATTGCAAATTGATGGCACAAATGACGAAGTGATGAGCATCGGCGATATAATGGCAAAATTTAAAGCGTTCGGCTTTGACTGTGCACAGGTTAATGGGCATGATATTAACGCAATATCCCAAGCCCTCACTACTCCGGTTAAGGGAAAACCAAAATTTGTTTGCTGTGAAACCTCAAAAGGACGTGGCGTTTCATTTATGGAAAATCAATTCGGTTGGCACGGTAAAGCGCCGAGTGAAACTGAATATCTTGATGCTTTGAAAGAATTGGAGGTGGATGTCATTGATTAAAACACAATCTCTGCGCGCTGCATACGGTGATGCACTTGTCAAACTCGGACAACAAGACAGCAGGGTTGTTGTGATGGATGCCGATTTGGCTCATGCTACGATGACGAACACCTTTGCAAAGGCTTACCCTGACCGCTTTTATAATTTTGGCATTGCAGAAGCAAATATGGTTTGCGCGGCAGCAGGTTTTGCCAATGAGGGGCTGTTGCCGTTTGTAAGCACCTTTGCTCTTTTCGGTACGGGAAGAGCATATGAAATGATTCGAAATTCGGTGTGTTATATCAACGCAAATGTAAAATTTGGTTTTTCACATTCGGGCTTAAGTGTGGGTGAGGACGGGGGCAGCCATCAGAGCATTGAAGACATTGCTTTAATGAGAGTTATTCCCGGCATGACTATATTTGTGCCCTGTGACCCGCTCGAATTGCAAAAAGCGGTGTTTGCAGCCGCCGAAATCAACGGTCCGGTTTATATACGTGTGGCACGGCCTGTCGTTGAGACTGTGACAACGCCCGACACGCCCTTTGTGCCTGGCAAAGCAAACGTGATGCGTGACGGCAGTGATGTGTGTATAATAGCTGCTGGTCTTATGGTTACGGCTGCTTTGGAAGCTTCTGAAATATTATTGAAAGAAGGCATCAATGCCGCCGTGGTCAATTGTCACACAATTAAACCTTTTGACACTCAAGCTGTTATTACGATAGCAGAAAAGTGTGGTGCAGTTGTGACAGCCGAGGAACACTCAATAATAGGCGGGCTTGGTTCGGCAGTAGCCGAAGCAATGGCTGGCAATGTATGTGCAAAATTTGCACGCGTCGGAATACAGGACAAATTCGGAAAGTCAGGAAAGCCCAGTGATTTGTTCAGTGAATACGGACTTACTGCACAAAATATAGCATCGCAGTGTAAGACAATAATAAATTTGAAAGACTAAAATTTTCCTGTTTTTTATATTCACCTTAGCAAAAACTAAGTTTGGGAGGTGAATATTGTATGGCCAGAGCGCATACCAACGACGCACCAGACTTTGATGCGTATTTAAACGGCCACATACTAAGTGACGACGATTTCTTTTCTTTGCCGATTGAAGTGCAGGAACAAGTTAATGCACATGAACGCGAGTTTCGCACTCAGTCCGAGCTGCGTGAATATATCCGAGATTTAATGAGGCGTGCATGATCAAATGTAAAAAACAACCTTAATCAAGACTATCTTCAAATAACCATAAAAAGTGCTTATAATTGTACGAGTGTCGCCCTGTTTTGACACTCGTACAATTATAATAATGGAGATAACAAAATTGATGTTGACTTTTTGTCTAAATTCGGTATATAATTAAAACTTGCAAGGCGACGGTCTGCACGCAGACTGTGAGCAGGCTGATCGAAAGGGGGATGACGATGCTTCGCACTTATCAACCAAAGAAAAGGCACCGCAAAAAGGAACATGGCTTCCGCAAGAGAATGTCAAATGCAAACGGCCGTAAGGTGCTTGCTCGCAGAAGAGCAAAAGGAAGAAAGCGTCTCACCTACTAGAAGGGGCCACCATTGTGTGGCTTTTTTTAATATTATAAGGAATTGAATATTAATGGCGAAGTATATCGCACTTAACAAAAACAGTGATTTTCGCGCGTTATACCACCGTGGCAAATCTCAGGTTCACTCGGCACTGGTTACCTATGTTAAAAAAAACCGGTTTGGTGTTACGCGTGTTGGTATTACGGTCGGGAAAAAACTCGGTTCGGCGGTTGAGCGCAATCGCTGTCGCAGGATTATACGCGAGGCCTATCGTCAAACACTACCTCGTGTCCCAGATGGTTGGGATATTGTTTTTGTTGCACGCCGTCATACTCTTAAAGTCAAAAGCACTTATATACTTAAAATCATGCAAACGCATTTCAAAGTGTTGGGAGTGCTGGATCGATGAAAACGGTCTTAATTTCGCTTATTCGCTTTTATCAACGCTTTATATCACCAAAAACGTTGCCCTCATGTCGTTTTTTCCCAACCTGTTCATCTTATGCGATTGAGGCTATTGAACGCTTTGGAGTGTTGCATGGAGTTGCTCTTGCTGTATGGCGAATACTAAGATGCAATCCCTTTGGTAAGCAGGGCTATGATCCGGTCCCGCAGAAAAAATGCAAAACTTCACATAAAAGCTAAACTCTAAAAGCTAACTCTATTAATAAAGTACGGTTGTTTAAAATACATTTATAAAAAATGGAGGAATCCAATGTTACCGGGACTTAATTTGCTGGCTGTGCCGCTTGGCTATATACTTTCACTCATATATCGGTTTATCGGAAACTATTTTGTTTCAATTTTTCTTTTTACATTAGTGGTTCGTGCCGCTACATTTCCTCTATCCTTAAAATCTCAAAAAATGCAAGCCGATCGTGCAAAACTTGCCCCTCGGCTTGAACGCCTACAAAAAAAGTATGCCAAAGACAGAAAAAAGCTTCAGGAAAAGCAGATGGCACTTTATGAAAAAGAGGGTGTCAGCTTAACGGGCGGGTGTCTGCCGATGCTTGTGCAAATGGTTGTGCTCTTTGGTATAATCGCAGTTATCTATTCACCGCTTACACATCTTTCACGCATTCCCACGCCCGTAATTAACGCTTCACTTGAGGCTGTTGCACAACCTACTAAAACAGATGAAAACAACAAAACAGTTGATGTTTCCGAACCGAACAAGTTATCAAAGAATGACCGTTCGGGTGTT
>DHNF01000169.1:10641-10813 GCA_002409375.1 Ruminococcaceae bacterium UBA5423 | reverse complement strand
CAAACGCAAAACCCATGTGAACCTTCCTCTCAGCTTTGATTTCCTACTAACCTTACAGCCGTGGTTTTTAACTACGGACACGGATTTATGAACATTATTGCTAATTTTAACACGAACAGTAACGAAATTCAACTGCTCTTAAGTCGGGAAATACAATATATTTTTATATTTA
>DHNF01000169.1:7813-10457 GCA_002409375.1 Ruminococcaceae bacterium UBA5423 | reverse complement strand
AATACAATATATTTTTATATTTAATGCCTGCTTGTCATAAAACGCAGGGTAAATCATTCTGTTGTTGAAATAGTGTCCGTGATATCGTTGAGCAAATCCGAGGGTGTAAAAACAGCTTTTGGGCTGGTTTCGGAATACATGCTTAAATCAATCTGACCTGAAGCGTCACTTCCGTGAGAGCTGAGCACTCTGTCAAGAGTTTTGCGTGTGTAGTTTAATTTGGATTCAAGACTCATATCGCCACCGAGTTTAATACTAATCTGATCTTTCCAGTTAAGCTTAATATCAGTCAAATCAGACACGTCAATTTCCAAAACAGCGTCTAAGGTCGAACCGTCAGCGGCGTCAACAATTGCATTTACAGCGGCAAGGGTGCGGTCGTCCAGTGTAAGTCTTGCTACGCCATTGCCCTTTTGTTTAACACACTCAATTTTACGATAATCAGCAACGCGCGCACTCGAATCACTTAGCTGTTCAAGTCCCTTTCCGTTTGCGCCAACAATGAGCCATCCCAATTTGTTGTTGATAATCCCTACCGGCTGCACTTCTTCTATCGAAATCTTGATTGTACTGAAAGATGGATTGCTTACTGTCACTTTATCAACATAGGGATATGCTTTTAAAATATTTTCCGCGACATTACGTTTATTTATTAAAAAAAGGCTCTGCCCAACATTAATGTCTCCAGCCTTAATTATCTGCTCATCAGTATAACGAGAGTTGCCTTCAATCATTATGTTTTTTATTCCAAACATAGCATTGGGGCTGCCAGATTCAGCCGAATTTTGATTGACTTGTGAAGAAACAAGCAGCACCGCTCCGACAACTACCAAAATCATCACAACCATAGAAAACAACAGCAGGGCAACACGCATATGGTTTATTTTTCGTCTTTTGTGCTTTGCATTTCTTGCCCTCACTCGCCTGTCCTGGTTTGCGGTTGATTTGTTGCTCATAATAACACTCCCACTTAGTCAGCGTAATGGTGTGCCTGTTCAAGCATTTTGTCCTTGATTTTCATAAGCCGTGTGGTTGCGCTGCGTTCGCTTTCGTCAAGCTTCATTGTGATAAAGCGTATTGTCTGTTCGTATTGCGGTATCATAACATGCTCAAGTGCATTAACGCGCCGTCGTGTTTTTTCAATTTCTGCAGCCATAAGTTGGCAGGATTTTTCAACCTCGGCAAGCCTGAGCATATCGGCAATCATGATATAAAAGCCTTTAATTGCGGTATCCAAATCACCGGATGTAAAAGCGTAGCCATATGAATATATTTCGTTTTCGTTCACAGAACCAAACTTGACATTGAATTTCGGCACCAAAACGCTCATTACATTTTTTGTTTCAATGTCAAGCTCCATGTGTTGTTTTGGATTTAGCAGTGCGACATCAAGCACCTCGCCCTGCATAAGCGAGCGTGCAATCGCCATGTGCGCGTTTGCGTTTTTAATGGCGTTTTCAACGCGTGCGCGTAACTTTTTGTTTGTGCGTACCAGCTCAAGAAACTGGCGCATCAGCTCATCGCGCTTGTCCTTAAGCAGCCGGTGACCGCGGCGTGCCGTCACAAGACGGCGTTTTAAGTTGGTAAGCTCCATGCGCGTCGGATTAACATTGATTACGGCCACGCTAATGTCACCTCAATCTTTCGGATAGTATTCGTCCAAGATATCTTCATTAATGCGCTTAAGTTCGCTGCGCGGAAGCATTTTCAAAAGCTGCCAGCCGATATCAAGTGTTTCCTCGATACTGCGATTTGTCCGATAGCCCTGTGATATATACTTCGTTTCAAATTCTTCAGCAAAAGCGGCATAAAGCTTGTCGGTGTCGGTTAATGCTGCTTCCCCTAAAATCACCATTAATTCTTTTGCGTCTTTGCCGCGTGCATAGGCGGCAAAAAGTTGGTTCATTGTTCCCGAATGATCATGCCGTGTTTTACCCTCACCTATACCCTTGTCTTTAAGCCGTGAAAGAGACGGCAGCACATCAATTGGTGGGTGTATATTTTTTCGCGTGAGTTCACGACTTAATATTATCTGCCCCTCGGTGATGTAGCCGGTAAGGTCAGGGATTGGGTGTGTTTTGTCGTCCTCGGGCATTGAAAGTATTGGAATCATAGTAATACTTCCGCTCTTACCCCGCTGCCTGCCGGCGCGTTCATACAATGTTGCTAAGTCGGTGTACATATATCCTGGATAACCGCGACGGCCGGGAACTTCTTTACGGGCTGCCGAAACTTCGCGAAGAGCATCGGCATAGTTTGTGATGTCGGTGAGTATTACGAGTACGTGCATGTCTTTTTCAAAAGCTAGAAATTCAGCTGCCGTCAGCGCCATACGCGGCGTTGAAATTCTTTCAATTGCCGGGTCGTTAGCAAGATTTACAAATAACACCGATCGATCAATTGCTCCTGTTTCACGAAAGCTTTCGATAAAAAAGTTTGATTCCTCAAATGTGATACCCATTGCGGCAAACACGACAGCAAACTGCTCTCCCTCGCCAAGAACTTTAGCCTGCCTTGCAATCTGTGCCGCAAGCTGTGCATGGGGCAACCCGCTTGCCGAAAATATAGGCAGTTTTTGTCCGCGCACCAAAGTGTTAAGACCGTCAATCGACGAAATACCTGTCTGAATAAATTCCTGCGGATA
>DHNF01000169.1:4082-7675 GCA_002409375.1 Ruminococcaceae bacterium UBA5423 | reverse complement strand
ATAAATTCCTGCGGATAGCTGCGCGCAGCAGGGTTCATCGGAGTACCGTTTACATCAAGCCGCTGCTCAGGCAAAAGCTCGGGACCGTCGTCAATAGGACGCCCAAGACCATCAAATACGCGCCCAAGCATATCTATTGATACACCAAGTTCCATCTGTCGGCCGAGAAACCGAACCTTGCTATTTGACAAATTGATGCCGGTCGAGCTTTCAAAAAGCTGAACCAGTGCGTTGGAGCCGTCTATCTCTAATACCCGGCAACGGCGCTTTTCACCGCTTTCAAGCTCGATTTCGCCAAGCTCGTTAAAGGTTACATTTTCGACATCCCGTACCAGCATAAGCGGTCCCGCAACCTCCTGAATTGTGCGATACTCTTTGGGCATTAGTATTCCTCCTTAACAAGGCTTTGTCCAAGCTCCTCGTCCAACTGAGTGAGTATGCGCTTGTATTCGCCTTCAACCGAATCTTCTTTTGTATATTTAAAACGTCCGATACTTTCGCGTACAGATAAATTTACAAGCGTTTCGATATCTGCACCGGCTTTAAGCGTCTCGTTTGCCTTATCGTAATACGCGATTACAAGCTGCATCATGCGGTGCTGCTTTTTAAGGGAAGTGTAAGTGTCAACATCATGGAACGCAAGCTGGTGCAAAAAATCCTCACGCACAGAGCGTGCGGCCTCCATAATAAGGCGGTCAGATGCCGAAAGCGCGTCCATACCGACAAGACGCACAATTTCCTCAAGTGCCGCCTCGTCTTGCAGCAGGTGCATCATGCGTCCTCTAAGCTGCATCCAGTCGGGAGCAATGCTGTTGTACCATGATGCAAGCGAATCGGTATAAAGTGAATAACTTGTTAACCAGTTAATTGCAGGGAAATGGCGCTTATATGCAAGGGCAGAATCAAGTCCCCAGAACACCTTGACAATGCGCAGAGTGGCCTGCGATACCGGCTCTGATATATCGCCCCCCGGAGGGGATACCGCGCCAATTGCCGACAGTGCTCCCTCGCGGCCGTCCGATCCCAGCGAAATGACGCGCCCGGCGCGTTCATAAAATTGAGCAAGCCGGCTGCCGAGATAAGCCGGATAACCCTCTTCGCCCGGCATTTCTTCAAGTCGTCCGGACATTTCGCGTAGAGCCTCGGCCCAACGAGAGGTGGAATCTGCCATAAGAGCAACCGAATATCCCATATCACGAAAATATTCGGCAATAGTAATGCCTGTATAAATTGATGCTTCACGCGCAGCAACCGGCATATCAGAGGTGTTTGCGATAAGCACGGTGCGTTCCATCAGTGAGTGCCCCGTATGTGGGTCGATAAGCTCAGGAAATTCATTTAACACGTCGGTCATTTCGTTGCCGCGTTCACCGCACCCGATATATACCACGATATCGGCGTCTGCCCATTTTGCAAGCTGGTGCTGTGTGACCGTTTTACCACTTCCGAATGGTCCTGGTATTGCTGCAACACCGCCTTTAGCAATCGGAAACAGGCTGTCAATAACGCGTTGACCTGTTATCAGCGGCATTTCGGGAGACAACTTTTTTGCATACGGACGACCACTTCGAACAGGCCAGCGCTGCATCAGCGTCAACTCTTGCTCAGTACCGTCAGCTTTTTTAAGCATTGCTACCTTTTGATCAACGGTGAAATCTCCTTCTGAAATATCGGTTATCGTACCGGACAATCCCACAGGTACAAGAATTTTGTGTTTTACAACTTCAGTTTCCTGTACAGTTCCGATAATATCTCCCTCAGCAACCTTATCGCCTGCTTTCACAGACGGCGCAAAGTGCCATTCAGTACTTCTTTCAAGTGACGGAACCTCGATACCGCGATGCAGGCGGTTCCCTGTCTGTTGCATGATTGTTTTAAGCGGGCGCTGAATACCGTCAAAAATTGTGCCGATAAGACCGGGTCCCAGCTCGACGCTTAAGGGAATACCAGTAGTTTCGACAGGCTCTCCCGTGCCCAGTCCGGCTGTTTCTTCATATACTTGAATCGACGCACGACTGCCATGCATCTCAATAATTTCTCCTATAAGACGCTGGTCACTTACGCGCACCACGTCAAACATGTTGGCTTCACGCATTCCGTCCGCGATTACCAGCGGCCCCGACACCTTTACTATTTGTCCCTTACCCAAGGCGGAACACCCCCAAAAATATACTTGATTATTAGTCTTGTGATATAATGTCCGAACCGACCGCGCGTTCCACCGATTTCGATACATTTTTCATGCCGATGCCTGTATTGCCGGACAAACCGGGAATAGGAACGACAATCGGTACAGTATCGTCACGGTAGGCATCGAGTTCTGTTTGCAGCGCTGCCGCTAATTGCTCGGTAATAAATATTACTGCATAACCGTTTTCAGCAAGGCGCCGTATAAGACGCCAAGCCTCCTGCGAATCTTCGGTTGGGAATATTTCTATACCAACGGCGGAATATCCGTAAATGCTGTCTCGGTCACCTATTGCTGCCACTCTATACATATAAATTGCGCATCCTTTCTCGTATTGTGGTATCGTCCGCGCCATGACGTTTGCCCGACAGCAAAATGCGAATGTTGCGAATTTCAGTTTCACGAGCGAGATAGTATGCAGCAAGTGGTTCAGGACCGAAAAATAAGGACTTCGCAGATTTTATAATTTCCATCAGCCTGTCGTCGAACCATTTCTCCAAAGCCGACAGTGAGCTGTTTTGAACCGCCTCGTCATATGGCGTTGAATGCAGATAATCACGCAGCGCATCCTCACTTTTAAGTGCTGCAGCAATGAGTGTAGTTTTGTCAAGCGTATCGCATTCGCAAACGGCGCTGTCAAGAAAATGCATATCCTTATTGGTCTTTATCGCACGTACTACAGTTTTGATATTGGCGGCGGCACATACAAGTTCAGTTGCTGTATCGATCATTGCACTATGAGAACGCCGACCGGCATTGCGAATTGCGTTAAGGGCCGCAGTGTCAATAATCACATCGGCATACTGTCCGTCCTGAGTGTTTATAAAAACCCTGTGAGCGTTTTGTGCAGCATCAATCAGCAAGACAGGCAACTGGTCAAATTGCCGCTCGGTAACGGCATGTTCAATTTCGTCTGTGTCATACAGGCATGGTTTTATAAAAAAAGGTTTTGGGCTGTTATTTGTAAAGCTGCATTTCAGCGCAGCCTTAAGATTGTGAAAATCATTTTTCAACACTAATGCGTCAAACAACTCGGGTTCCGGAGCAACTTCCATCAACAGATTCCAACTGTCGACAAGGTGTTTTTGCAATGCTTTATCATCGTTTTCAAAGTCGGCAGAAAGCCAACCATGCTCAACAAGCTGCCGGCGCACACTTTCATAGCTTTGAGCGGATAATTGCTGTTCCAAAAAATCGGTGCCAAGCAGCGTATTCTCTTTAATGCGCACCGTTGCCACAGCATAAGCATACTCTTCCTGTGCCAATGTTTTGCCCCCTTTTCCCGCATGCTGATGTGTTTTAAGCAAACAGTTCGCGGTTTATGCTGTCTTTTAGCTGATCGCGTTTGTCTTCAAGCAGTGCCTCAAAGGTGCAATTAAGCTCGATATCGCCATAGACCAGAATA
>DHNF01000169.1:303-3933 GCA_002409375.1 Ruminococcaceae bacterium UBA5423 | reverse complement strand
GATATCGCCATAGACCAGAATAAAGCCTCCCGAATTTTGATCCCGGGTTTTAAGCTGTAGCGAAGCACCCTTTTGTTTAAGTTCGGTATTCAAATCGTCTTCAAAACCCGCGGGCAGGCGGGAGGCATCTGCGGGTGAAAGGCAAAGCTCACCGTCGCCGGGCGGCGCAAAGCGAATTGCGAGTTTTTTAATCACATCGGAATATTCCGTGTCAGGCAGTGATTTAAGATGCTTAATTGCCTGGCTTTGCACCTCGGATATTATCGCAACTTTTGTGGCTAGTAATGCGCGGCTTTTGTAGGCACGTGCGGAAGAATTTGCGCGCTGTATTGAGGCATCAGCCTGAGCTTGTGCCTGTTCGATAATTGCAGCAGCAGCTTCTTCACCTTGTTTACGCGCCTCATTAATCACAGCATCGGTATCGCGCTTTGCATTAGAAATAATTATATCGCATTGCCACTTAGAATTGTCAGCAATTTTTTTTAATATTGCATCAAGTCCCGCCATGACTGCCCTCCTTAATGATGATTGATAGTCGATTGCGTATTATACTTTATACTTATCTGTGGGCAAACACAGGTCGCCCCTACAATTCCGATTGCGGCGAACTGTGTTCACTTGCAAAGCAGTATTTTCAATCGGCTATGGTTTATTGAGCAAAGCTGTTTACAGCTTATTGATATTCATTACCATAAGGAAGGAAATAATAAAGGAAAGCAATGCGTAAAATTCGACAAGTGTTGCAGAAATGATAGCTTTAACTGATTGGGCGGGATTTTTAGCTACAATGCTAACGCCCGAGACAGCGACGCGTCCCTGTGCAATTGCCGAAAGTAAACCGCCTATCGCAATTGGCAGCGATGCCGCGAGATATGATAGCCCTTGAATAACGGTGACATCCTGAATTGTGCCAAGTATACCGATACCGTTTAGTATCATTATTGCAATGACAAAACCATAAAGCCCCTGTGTGCCGGGAAGAAGCTGCAAAATAAGCAGTCTTGCAAATTTGGACGGATCTTCAATGATAACCGCAGACGCTGCCTCGCTTGTCATTCCCACACCCTTTGCAGAACCAATGCTTGAGATAAGTGCGGCAATAACCGCACCTGCTATGGCATAAACAATACCCATCTGACTAAACATTTGTGTGTTCCTCCTTGAATTTGTACATTTTTGTATTTACCCTTAAAGGCGAATAAAGCCTGCCGCCGCCCTCATAAAACTTGCTGAAAAACTCTACATACTGCAGACGGTTGCAGTGAACATATGCGCCCAGCGCATTGATACCAAGATTTATTGAGTGTCCCACAATAAATACAAGCGTCAGCATTACGGCTCCGCCGATACCTCCGCCTTTTAAGCTGCCAATGGTGTTGACAACCGAACCAATAATTCCGGTTACCAAGCCAAGAGCCATCAATCGGCAATAAGATAATATATCGCTAAAATAACCTGTTATATCGTAAAGGCTGCCGATACCGCCAAGAATTTTTCCGAATATCCCTTTTGAATTGCGCCCCTGAGTTGCAACCAATCCGATTGCACCTGCAACCGCCACTGCAATACCTATTTTGTCAAGAGGCATTGTGGTGTCTATGGCCATTGGTGCAATCACAAGCACGATTCCGGCAAAAATCACCCACCATAATCCGACATCAAAAACGGCGTCTAAACGATTGCCGTCATTCCACAGCATGTAAAATTTAACGCCAAGTCCGACAACAACCTGTATAAATCCGAGCACAAGACTAAACATCAGCAGCTTCATGGGGTCACTGACCGGGTTAAACCAAATCGGCGCCAATATTACCTCGCGTCCAAAAAAGTTTAGGGAAACAACACTTACAATATCTCCAAACCAGCTTCCGAACAATGCACCCCAAAACACAGTGGATATTCCACACAGCATAAATTTTTGCATGTTTCGACGCATACTGCCCTCGGGCTTTTTAAAATACAATACCAATGCAGTTGCTATTGTCATAAGCAATCCGTATCCGGCATCCGAAAGCATAAGTCCGAAAAACAGATAATAAAATACCGCCATAACGGGGTTTGGATCCACATCGGTTTTTGAAGGTATACTGTATGATTCTGTTATATCTTCAATTGCTGCGGCGGGCATAATATTCTTAAAAGCAACGGGCGGCTGATCCAGCTCGGACGGTTCGCTTACTGTAACACAAATTGTGTATTTTTGCATAAGCTCGGCGGCAAGAATCGCCGAGCTGTCGGCAGGGACATATCCCTCGATTATCATTGTGCGTCGAGTTATGGCAAACTGCTCAAGGGCACGGTATTTGTCAACACGCATCGATAAATAATCAAGCGTAAAAACAAGCTGTTTTCGAACCTCTGCCATTTTGCAAATGGTGTCGGTTAAGTTTTTTATGTCCTGCTTAATATATTTTACTTGCGATTCATAATTTGCAATTGCATCAGTTGGTATTTTGTCTGTCATCTGCGGGGGCAGTGCAAAGCCTATTTCCCTAAGCGCACGCTCGCAATCCTGTTCATATTCTTTGTGACACAACAAAAAAATTCCGCTTTGCTCACGGTATGAATATACTATCTGCACATCGGCCAACAAAGGCTTGTCCGGACTTGATTTGAGAGCCGAAAGCAGTTTTTCTCTGTCCCATAATCCCGGCAAAGTGCCGATAAAAGCTTTTGTTTGTGCAGTGCCGCTAAACCTCATAGGCACTTCAAGCATACGCCATGACTCGAGAGCCTCTATTGCGTTGTAAAGTGATTTTAGGTTGATGCGGTGTTCATCTATTTTGCGGTCGAGGGATATAATTTCATAAGACTTGCGCATACTCGGTTCAACATTTTCGGCCATTTTAGCAAACTCGGCCGTTGTAATGCCGATTCTCGGCGAAAACGATGACAAAAGCGACTTATTTTCGGGGACATACTTATTTAGAACAGCAAGCGCCTGATGCACCGTAGACGAATTTCGCTCAAAAAGGTTAATGCTTTGGGTTGCATCGATTTTTTCAAACTGGTCCAATTCATCGGTTGACTGATATTGTATCAGGTCAACCACACCACGGCGCTGCAATCGCTCAACAACCGATTTTGCGTCAGTTATAAGTGTTATAATTTCAATGTGTTTCATGTGCACCTTGGCCATTTATTTAACCTCCCTCCCCGGACATAAAACGCAGACTATCTATTCGATGATAGACGATACGACTAAGGATACCGCCTGCTCAAATTTGGCAGTCACGGCAGTGCGCAGGGCATCACATTCCTCTTCGCTTTGTGCCATTGCGTTATCTAAAATCTTTTGAGATTCCTCATCTGCGCGGCGAACTATTTCAGCCGCCTGTTTTTCGGCGCCCGATACTATACCGGACAAAACGTTCTCAGCTTCGAGTTTCGCCTGTTCGCACAACGATTTTGCCGTTTGGTTTGCCTTGTGTTCTGCCTGACGTGCGTTTTCCTCGGCTTGTAATACTTTAACAACTTGTTCAGACGCCATCAAATTGCCTCCTAATTTAAGATAAAAGGCAGAAAACCCTCTTCAAGAGAGTCTCCGCCCTGGTATTGCAAAAAATAACAGCCGTTTTGTGATTTTATTATAATTTGTTTGTATGTTGTTGTGCCAAAAGGCTTTACGAC
>DHNF01000169.1:0-137 GCA_002409375.1 Ruminococcaceae bacterium UBA5423 | reverse complement strand
GTGCCAAAAGGCTTTACGACCGATTGTTTTTCCCATATTTCACTATATCCTGTTCAAATAATTTCCAATGTGCCCATTATATCTTAAAATATCATTGCATGTCAATACCGAGAAGTTTGAGTTTCCCCATTTTTAAA
>DHNF01000005.1:3545-3779 GCA_002409375.1 Ruminococcaceae bacterium UBA5423 | reverse complement strand
TTTAATGAGAATCAGTATTAATAGAGTTGCTCAACAAAGTGCCGCTTTTCAAAACTAACCGGCCTTGCTTGTTATACTCAACCTCCGTGATTTGTGAATGTGTGTATTTTTTTATATCGCGCATGCGAAAAGCATCGTTTTCTGTCACAAATGTAAATGACAGACCACGCTGCTTGGCGCGTCCTGTACGCCCTATGCGATGCAGATAATATTCGTTTTCGTCAGGTATATCAT
>DHNF01000005.1:1288-3421 GCA_002409375.1 Ruminococcaceae bacterium UBA5423 | reverse complement strand
ATCAATACCGCGTGCGGCAACGTCGGTTGCGACCAGAACATCGAAGTTGCCGTTTCTAAATCCATTCATAATATGATTTCTCCGACGCTGGGGTATATCTCCGTGCAGGCCTTGAACCGAACACCCTGATTTAATAAGCCTGTTACTGACATGGCGAACCGTGCTTTTCATATTACAAAACACTATGACACGATGCAAATCCAGTTGTTCTATAATGTTTAGCATATCCTGATGGCGCCGGTTACCCGATGAAACCAATGAAAACTGCGCTATTTTGGGACGATTTTCACCTTCGTTGGATATATTTACCTCAACTGTGTTGCGTTGGTATTGCCACGCGATATCCATAACCTCACGCGATATGGTCGCACTGAACATCACCATTTGTGTGTCCGCGGGAGTGGTATTAAGGATTTTTCGAACGTCGCTAATAAAGCCCATTTTAAGCATTTCGTCGGCTTCGTCGAGTACAGCAGTATAGGCATTTCCGAGCCATACCGTGCCGCGTCCGATATGGTCAAGAAGACGACCCGGTGTTGCAACTACGATTTGGGGCTGCTGCTTGAGGGATTTAAACTGCTTTGCAATTGGCTGACCGCCGTATAGTGTAGCGATATGCACTTTGGGACAAAAAGCTGCAAGCTCGCGAAGCTCACTTGCAATCTGTATACACAGCTCACGCGTAGGGCAGACAATGACAGCCTGTATATCGGTAATGCTATAATCAAGACCTTCGACAATAGGTATACCGAACGCGAATGTCTTGCCGGAGCCGGTAGGCGCTTTGGCAATAACGTCGTAACCGTCGACCATAAGTGGGATGGTTTGTGCCTGTACCGGAGTGGGTGCTAAAAAACCCATTCGGTCGAGGGATTTTTGAATTTGCGAGCTTAATTTAAGTTGATCAAAGGATTTAATAGAATCCGACATGCGTTAAAAAGTCCTCTCTGCCGCCTTATATTTCGACATTATTATTTTTCCCAAAGCTTTTTCGGATAAATGTCCTGTTTAACAAGCGAGTCTATCGCATCAATAACCAATTTTCGGTCATCAGCATATGTCATACCGTACCACCTGTCATTAGTGTGCAAAACCTTGACATTGGCTTTGCCGGCCTTGACAAGCTGGTCTACTGCAAAAGGCAAATAGAATTCGGATTTTTTAATATCGATATCAGATTGCAAAAACTGCTTAAAAATAGATTCAAAGTGTATAAGTGTAGTTGCAGGAAACGCCCAGCAGTTCATAGATACGGTCGAGCCCGCCTGCAGCTTTGTCCAGCTTGCACCGCCGTCTTCGGAATACATAGCGACACCGTCTTTGAGTTCAATACGGGTACGTTCAACAATATCAGTTAATATTCCGTTGTTATCAACGCTGCAAATACCGCGCGACACATAACCATGTTCGGTTAGAGTGTTTTCAAGTATATATCCGGCCATAGCAAGGTGCAGTTTGTCGTCCTGCGTGGGTGATTTAAGAAAATCGCACAAAAGTTTAAAACACTCACGGCCGTAATAATCGTCTGCATTTATTACAGCGAACGGGCCTGAGACCACATCGCGGCAACAAAGCACGGCATGTCCCGTACCCCACGGCTTTGTGCGTCCCTCGGGAACACTGAACCCGTCAGGCAGCATATCCAGTTCCTGATACACATACCGCACGTTGGTTTGCCGGGCGATACGGTCTCCTATTTGTTGCCTAAAGGCTTGTTCAATTTCTCGTTTGATAACGAAAACTACGGTTTCGAATCCCGCAGATATTGCATCGTATATCGAATAGTCTATAATAAGCTCACCTGACGGGCCCACCGGAGTGATTTGTTTAAGTCCTCCGAAGCGGCTTCCCATACCTGCAGCCATTATGACAAGGGTTGGTTTTTCACTTGCTTTTGTGTACACTTTGATCATCCTTGCAATTTAAATTTTTTGTTGCTAATAATAATTATAGTATAACACTTCATGCAACAAGTTTCTATTGCGCTTGAGCCAATTTTTAAATATAATTATTAAAGAAGGCGTTATATCTAAAAATGGCAATTATATTATTATATTATACTAAGGAGTCGATTAGATGGCAATACTTATTACTGGAGGATGTGGATATATTGGCAGTCACACTGCAATTGAA
>DHNF01000005.1:0-1157 GCA_002409375.1 Ruminococcaceae bacterium UBA5423 | reverse complement strand
AGTCACACTGCAATTGAAATGTGCAAGGCCGGGTATGACATTATTATTCTTGACAATTATTATAACTCGAAGCCCGAGGCTTTAAAACGTATCTGTGAGCTTGCGAATACGGACATACCATTTTATCAGTGTGACATTCGCGATGCAGAAGGCTTAAGACGCATTTTTCGGGAAAACTCAATAAACGCGGTAATTCATTTTGCAGGGCTTAAGGCTGTTGGCGAGTCGGTAGCCAAGCCGCTTGAATATTACGACAACAATGTAAGCGGCACTGTTGCACTTTGCCAAGTAATGGCCGAAGCCGGGTGCAAATGTATGGTGTTCAGTTCCTCTGCGACTGTTTACGGCATGAATAACCAGTCGCCGTTAAAAGAGGGTATGCCAACAGGAGCGGTAACCAATCCATACGGCCGCACAAAATATATTATAGAACAAATCCTTGGCGATGTCTGTGCATCAGACCCCCAATGGTCAGTGGTAAATTTGCGCTATTTCAATCCGGTCGGTGCCCATGAGAGCGGGCGCATTGGCGAAGACCCAAACGGTACACCAAACAACCTTATGCCCTATATTACACAGGTTGCCATTGGCAAGCTTGACAAGCTATCGGTTTTTGGCGGCGATTATGATACCCATGATGGAACCGGAGTGCGCGACTATATTCATGTCGTGGACTTGGCGGCAGGTCATGTGCGAGCGGTTGAATATGCGATATCGCACAAGGGGATAGAGGCCATAAATCTTGGCACCGGCAAAGGCTGCAGCGTACTTGATCTTGTGCGGGCATTTGAACAGGTCAACAGTGTTAAGGTGCCTTTTTCTGTGACACAGCGGCGAGCGGGCGATATTGCGGTATGCTATTCTGACCCGTCTAAGGCGAACAATCTGCTGGGGTGGAAAGCGTTGCGCGATATTGAGGATATGTGCCGCGATGCGTGGCGGTGGCAGACAAGCAACCCGCATGGGTTTGAATAAAGTTATTGGAGTAAACTATGATTGGTGAACAGAGAAAAATTGTAATTGTCGGTGCCGGTTTTGTTGGCATGAGCTTTGCTTATGCTCTTCTTAATCAAAGGGCATGTGACGAGCTTGTCCTTATTGATATCGATAAAAAGCGCGCAAAAGGCGAGGCGATGGATTTAAACCACGGGCTTGCA
>DHNF01000048.1 GCA_002409375.1 Ruminococcaceae bacterium UBA5423 | reverse complement strand
TCGCAAGGAATTGAAAATTTTTACGAAACAACAATTTCTGGGTGAGATTTTTGCCAGGTAAGTTCTGCTTCATAAAAATTTTCAATTCCTTGCGAATTCTTTGCACCAATTCCATCTTGCTGTTTAATATAATTACCGTAGGTAGGTCGAGATAACTTAGGTACAATAGTCAATTTCATTATTTTAACTGATTGGCGCAACATAAACAAAAAAAGCGTATGATCACCTTTATCTAAAGCAAGCTCGTTATCGGAGTTTGTAACAAGTAAGGTCATTGTTTGCCATTCTTCAACTTCGGTTTGTGCCGGTAGACGCTCATTTCCCAAATCATCCTGTAAAAAACGGTCTGATTTCAAGTCATTTTCCCAAATGCGCGGCATATCTAACACTATTCCATCCTTTGTGTTATACGGACTATTAAATGATAATCCGACCTGTGGAGTAATCCCTTTGCCGCCAACTGCAACATAATTTGCCTTTAGCTCATATTCACCTGTAAAAGGGATATAAAACGACCATTCACGCGACTCGCCCTCTTTAATTAGGTCGCCTTTTTCGTTTTTAAATATTGTTATCACACTATTTTTTTCGGCTTTTGATAAAAAACACATGGGTGAAAAACATGACATAAGCAGTCCGCAAATGAGACACAAAATTACCATCTTAGTGGTTAATTTAAAACCATGTAAATGATATGCCAACACTAATAGTCCTCCCTTCTTATCCCACAATACCTGTCTTGTCAATACCCTTTACAAAGAAACGCTGTGTAAGTACAAACAGCAAAATTAAAGGTATTATGCTAATTATGCAGGCAGCTTGTTTTAGAGGAATTTTGTAATAGAAATTGTGTTGAGATAGTGGCAAATATTTATCAAGTATAAAGTGAAAATCCATCAACTGTACAGCTAATGTGCGTATTGTTACAAAAAACACATACGGGGTAAAATAGTCACCCCAGTACCAGACAAAACTAAATGTGCCGCAAATAATTAGCGGAGTCCGTGCATTGGGCAGCATAATTGAAAAATAGGTTTTTGTGTGTCCACAGCCATCTATCATTGCAGCCTCTTCAAGCTCAACCGGCAATCCTCGATAAAACTGCCGAAAAATCAGTATGAACAAACCTGCCCGAAGTCCTTGACCTAAGGCAGCAGGCAACAAAAAGCTAAGGTAAGAGTTTAAAAGGTTTATTGGGGACGGCGAACCGGTAATCAAACGAATAATGCCAAAAAAATCAAGGTTTTTCATCATTATATAATTTGGTATGCTAACCATCTGCGACGGCATCATAATTGTTACCAAAACAAGAGCAAATAAAAAGTTTCTGCCTTTAAACTTGTATCTTGCAAAGCTGTAACCTGCTAATGAAGTAACAAATAGCTGTAAAAATGTGCAAAAAGTTGAAAGTAAAAATGTGTGCAGCATTGGTATATACAATTCAATTTCAAAAAGCACACGCCTAAAATTATCTAATGTAAAGTTGTTTGGAATCCAAACAACAGTTACATCAAAAAAATCAGATGAAGACCTAACAGACATACTAAGCATATAAATGAGCGGATACAAAATAATAAAAGAAATGCTTATAAGAATAAACCATCGCAAAACATTCCAAATAAGCTTTCCGATATAATACATAGGTGAAATTAAAATTTCATAGTTCTCTGCACTTTTATTCACTCTATTTCACCCTTCCGGTTTCGTTGCCATAAAATACAAATCGGCCGCATATCAAAAACACCAAACCGACAATTAATAAAATGACAATAAAATACATCCACATCATTGCCGACGCATACGAATAATCAAAAGATTCGGTTGCAGTCTCAAGAACATAAATAATAACACCATTGCCTACTTCCATACATGAAACTATTAGCGTATAAACAATATTTGCGAGTATAAACGGCGACACGATAGGAAAGGTTATTTTCCAAAATGTTTCCCAACCTGTAGCACCCTCAACAGTAGCCGCTTCATAATAAGATGAAGGAATTGCTAAAAGGCCAATAAGGAATATGAGTATCTGCACTCCGCTTTTCCAAACAAGACCTGCAACATTACTAACTACACCTGTAAGCGTCTCTATAATATTTTGGGGCAGCCCGGATTTTACAAGAAAATTCGTTAGCAAAGTTACATCATAAATTGTGGATGGACCTGCTGCCGTTCCCATTTCGACAGCACCCATATCCTGACCCAAAACAAGACCCATAACGCCTGAAGTAATTATTATTGGTAGGAAAAAAACAGCCCGCATTACTGTACGCCCATGAAATTTCTGATTTAAAATTACAGCAACAAACAGACTAAAAAATACAATGATAGGAACCTCATAAGAAAAATGACGGAAGGCGTCAACAAAAGCTAAAGGATATGTAGAATCAATTGTCCAAGCATTTATATAGTGGGTGAAAACTCCGTTCTCTAACGGTTCTAATATATAGCCGCCTTCCGGAAGCATTTTAAAATTTCCGAACGAATAACGCAAAAAGCTCAATACCGGCTGAAAAAAGAATATAATAAATCCAGTTAACCAAGGCACAATAAAGAGCCATCCGGCTATACTTCGTTTTTTTCTCATATCTAAATTTTTCATCCGCACGCCCTCCTTTTTATGCTTTATTGTATACTATTACGTCCCATATGATTTACTCTCTGTATCATTATAATAAAATGATAACACAACAATATGTTTATTAATATAAAATATAAATTATAAAATCTGCACAATCAATTAGGAAAGTTCTCATTTGTCCCTTCTACTAATTTTAAAAACCTGTTTTTAATCTGCCAGTCCAATGAATCCATAATTGTCTCGATGATTGAAAAGCCAGGTATAAATCCAAGCTTTTTCTCTGCCTTTTCCATACTGCATACCGGTGAGTGTTTCATATGATTTTCAGTAATGGCAGCGTCATTTTCAGGTATTGTTTTTCTGAGTTTATCCCACGGGCAATAACAAATACGCGGACAATGTCCAAATTTTCGGTAAAGAATTTCTGCATACCCTGTTAATGTAACAGCTTTTGCCGCCGTCGCATGAAATGTCTGTCCTACTGAAGCGTGCGGATTTTTCAGGCATGCGCTTACAAGACTTGCAATATCTTGAGAATGAATATGCTGTAAAGTGCATTGTCCATTATCAGGCAATGTAATCTCTTCTCCATGAATAATAGACTGAAATATTTTTTGATTAAGGTTCCCCTGTGGATTTATGGGCAACCATCCACGTCCGCTGATATGCCCGGGTTGAATTACTGTTGCACGGATTTTTCCGATTTGTGTAAGCTCAAACAAATAATTTTCTATTTCAGTTTTAAAAACTCCATAATCATCGGTGGATGTACGAGGATGTTCTTCCGTAACAGGTACTTTTAACTTATACCCATAGACCCATATTGTACCGAGCTGTATTAGGTGCGTATTGCTGTCAAGACATTCACACAACTGTCTTGACTGTTCAACCCTATAAGCAATGGTATCACATACTACATCAGGGCGGAATTTGGCTATAAAATTACCAAAACCCCCTTCTTTCTCCAGAGCAAGCCTATCAACACAAACTCTTTCTACCTTTTTCCATTCAGGCATTTCTATAGTATAAGGCTTTCGGTTGCCGCGCGAGAGTGCTATAACCTTATATCCGTCTTTGACAAGCTGTGGCGTGATATACGAACCTGCATGTCCGCTTGCTCCGATGATAACTGCTGTTTTCAAAATTAACACCTCATTATAATTATTTATTAATATCCGACTAAAAACTTAATATCTTTCCGGTCTTTTTGCGCCGGACTCCGTTGCCCGACACAAAAAATATTCGGAAATTTTAATTATCTTTTAATCGGATATTAGTTTTAATTCGATTTCTAAAACTACCGGGGCATACCCCATTCTTTGATTTAAACATACGCGAGAATAGCAGAGCGTCCTTATATCCTACACTTCTGGCAATATCGCTAACTTTTAAATCGGTTGATTTAAGCAAGTGAAGCGCAAGATCCATACGATACTCAATAAGATATTGTTGCGGCGAAATCCCCTTTTCTTTTTTAAACAATTCACAAAAATATGATCGGTTATAACCAAAGTCATTAGCAAGGTTAGATATTGATATTTCACAGTTTACATTATTGTGTATAAAGTCAACCACCTTATCTGAGACCAATTGTCTGGATGGCTGTCCTTTTCGGTTTTGGCTTGAAATATGCGAAAAAAAGCGATAAAGCTCACCTAAAATTCTTAAAGCGTTTACCTCACCGTCTGTTTTTTGCAGCTGCCCCGATCCGCTTAACATACCTAAAAAGAACTCGGTGCATCGGGCATCTTTAAATACGGGATTATGTTCGGTGATACACGCCATACTCAGAAGATTATCAAATTTGCTGCCGTTGAATCCAACCCATATGTATGTCCAAGGGTATTCGCTATCCGCGGTATACGAGGTTAACTTGTTAGGAACAATCAAAAAGCCTTGTCCCTTTTCAATATTATGACAGAATTTACCATCATTGAACACCCCCTTGCCAGACAAAACGTAATGAATTAAATAATGGTCTCTGACAGCGGGACCGTAGCTATGACCAGGATCACATTCTCCCATGCCGCAGTGTATAATTTCTGCGTTCAAATCACCTTGCGGATGTATATAGATATATGTGTTATTTCTCATAGCCATTTTTAATGCCCCCAACAAAAATCCATAAAATAAAAAAACATAAAACCTTATGATATATACATTAACAATCGTATTTAATATAATAAACTTAAATTTAATAATAATTGAAAGGTCGGATTTTTGTGATTAAAATTACATTTATGGGTGCAGGAAGTGTTGTTTTCTCTAAAAATGTATTAGGCGACTGTCTGCTTGCGGACTCACTTAAAAATATTGATATTGCACTTTATGATATCGATGCCGGTCGGTTAAACGATTCATATAATGTGATTTGTTCAATAAATAATAAGTACAATAGCGGTGCAACAATAAAAAAATATATTGGAGTTGAACAACGAAAAGAAGCATTGCGTAATGCCGATTTTGTAATTAATGCAATACATGTCGGCGGATATGATCCCTGCACAATTACAGACTTTGAAATACCGAAGAAATACGGACTGCGCCAGACAATAGGTGATACACTGGGTATCGGCGGCATTTTCCGTGGACTTAGAACAATTCCTGTATTGCTTGACTTTGCAAATGATATGGAATCTGTTTGTCCAAATGCATGGTTTTTAAATTATACAAACCCCATGGCAATATTGACCGGTACCATGTTGCGTAAAACCCACATAAAGACCGTCGGGCTATGCCACAGTGTACAAGTGTGCGTGTGGAGTCTGCTTCGCAGCGTAGGCATGTTGGATCAAAACGATGACAGCATATGCAGTTTGATTGCCGGAATCAACCACCAATCTTGGCTTTTGTCGATAAACAAAAACGGCAAGGATATGTATCCTCAAATAAAGCAACGAGTGTCCGAGGGCAAAATAGAGGACAAGCAAAATCTTGTACGGCTCGAGATAATGATGAGGTTCGGATATTATGTTACTGAATCCAGTGAGCACTTGTCTGAGTATCTACCCTATTTTATTAAATCCCGCAACCCCGAATTGATAGAAAAATATAATATACCGTTAGACGAATATCCCCGTCGCTGTATCGAACAAATTAACTATTGGGAAGACATGAGGAAAACGCTTGTAGACAACCCAAACTTGGAACACAAACGAAGTCCTGAGTATGCGTCAAGAATTATAGAAGCTATGGTAACTAACAAACCATATACTATAGGCGGCAATACAATGAATAATGGGCTTATTACCAATTTGCCGCGAAAGGCCTGTGTTGAAGTGCCGTGTTTGGTAAATGGAAACGGGATCACCCCCACCATAGTCGGCGATCTACCAGAACAACTTGCGGCAATTAATCGTACAAACATAAACCCACAATTATTAACTATTGAAGCTGCTACAAATCACTGCAAAGATGCCATATATCAAGCCGCACTTTTGGATCCTCATACTTCAGCCGAACTTACTATTGATGAGATTATATCCTTGTGTGATGACCTTATTGATGCACACGGCAATTGGCTACCAAATTATAATTGATGAATAATTACACATATAAAGTTTATTTCAGCATACATTACCAACCTGTAAGTTCGGAAAAAACCTGCCAAGCTTGTTCGGGATAAAAACGGTGTCCGCCCTCTCCGATAACGAGACGGCAAGCATTTTCTGCTTTAAAGGCGGTATAGATTTCCTGAATGCATTGATATGCCTCATACACACCTTCTAATGGAAAAATATCATCATTTCTACCCGCCACTATCACCAAAGGTCTTGGCGCAATTAAACCAGCTAAATCTCCCATTTCAAACCAGTTAAGTGCCCCCGGAATATGCTGATCCATACAATGTTTTATCACGGCTATAGATTTTGCATAAGTGCAAACCGAGCAAGATGACATTATTGCAGAAATTCTGCTTTCTAAGCAAGCAGCATACCAGGTTGCCGTACCGCCACCCGAATTACCCATAAGACCAACTCGGCTCAAATCTACATATTGAAAGTGTTTTTCAATAACATCCAGGGCTCTGCTTATATCCCAAACACGGCCCGCCAAGGCGCTTCTGCCAAGCATTAGCTCAGTCATTGATGGTACCCAGCACTCCGTGCCGGGTACATCATTTTTTGTGCGCCGTTCACCAAAATAACGCTGTTCCAAACACAAAGCAGCTTTGCCCCTATGTACCGCCTGGATTGCAAAATCACGCCCGCCGGCGATTATCTCTTTATCACCTTGATATTTAGGCTCGCCTATTGATATGTGCATTCCGTTACTGTGTCCTTGTAGACATATAATAAGTGGAGGATTTTTTACACCGTCTGGTAACAGCAAGTTGCATGGCATATCAAAAAATTCTTCTGTAGCAATCGTAAATCTAATTAATGTGTATCCGTCTTTTTTCTTTTCCCCTTTAATACGCAAGTTTGGCAACACCGGAGCATAATTGATTACGCCTAACAATTCTTTTAGTTTGTTTTCAAGACTGTTGCGCCACTCATTTAAATTGGTGTCTTTTTTATAAGATAGCTTTGGGTTAGCTTTTTTCAACATTGATTTTAGCTGTAGCATCGGGTCGGTTCTTCTCATGCCAATACCCCTTTATGGTTTTATTATTTAAGATAATCTTTCACAAAAACAGCAGATTCCTCGTCAAGAAATAGATGCCAATCTTTGTGCTTTTTTAAAATAGTGGCAGGAACCTGAGATGTTATCTCATTCTCGTATGTTTTTTTAATAGCCTCAGCCTTAACTGAATGTGGTACACTTGAAATTATTGTATGGCATTTAATAATTTCCTTTACGGTCATTGATATTGCCTTTTTAGGCACTTCGTCAAGTGTATCAAACCAGCCCTCCCTAAGCTGCTGCCGTCTGCATTTTTCATCAAGATTTACGATAATAAAAGCTTCTGTACAATCAAAATCAGCCGGGGGATCATTAAAAGCAATGTGTGCATTCTCACCAATACCTATAAAAGCGACGTCTATTGGTGATTTTCTTATCTCTTTTGTCAGCATTTTGATGTTTCGAGTTATATCCCCTTGCCCATTCACCATATGTAATGCCTTAAGATTTACTTTTGAAGCAAACCTGTCAAGAATATACCTTCTGAAACTTGCAGGATGATTAATATCTATGTCTATATATTCATCCAAATGAAATACCTCTACGTTTGACCAATCAACATTCTTGTTAACCAGTTCCGAGATTGTTTCAAACTGTGATGCCCCGGTTGATAAAATCAACCTTGCATATCCCCGCTCGCTAATTGCATTATTAAGCTTTTGCTCAGCCAGAGTGGCTGCTTTTTCCCCCAGTGACTGTGGATTGCTACAAATATAAGTTTTCATAATTTCCCCCCATAGGTTAAGTTAAACCTTGTTTATAAACAGTTATATGGCTTTTATATTAACACCCCCGCTACAACAATTATATATATATTTCTTATTAAACATATAAACATTATGGTATATTTTATTCACATTCGGCTCTATTTAGGTTGATGCATACACATACAATTCTTGCCTTGCACATAATAGTTGAAAAACAAACAACACATCGACAGTCTCGTACTTTTGAATATTTCATACTTGTTTGCGAAAAATATTTATAAACGTCAAAACTAAAGAGAAAAGGCTAGGTGAATTATGGAATTTATAGTAATATGCTTGACTAGCATTTTTTCATACTTGACACTTTTCTTATTGACCAAGTTAATGGGAAACAAGCAGATTTCGCAGCTTGACTTTTTTGATTATATTACCGGCATTACCATTGGATCGATAGCCGCAGAGTTTGCGACTGAATTAGAGGAACCCTGGAAACCTCTTTTGGCTATGGTAATATACGCAATGGCCACTCTTCTGCTGGGTGTTATAGCAAGAAAGTTTCCAAGAACGCGCAAATACCTTAATGGAACGTCGAGAATTATCATGGATAAAGGAAAATTGAACCGAGAGAACATGAAAAAAGTAAAATTAGACATTAATGAATTTTTGGTAATGTGTCGAGAGCAAGGGTACTTTGATCTGAGTAGCATTCAGACCGCATTGTTTGAATACAACGGTAAGTTGACCATTTTACCTAACAGTTTACGACGTCCGACAATACCAGAGGACTTTCAATTAAAGCCAGAGCAAGAAACCTTGTTTGCTGAAATTATTATGGATGGAAGAATATTAGAAAAAAACTTGCAACACTTGGGTTTTAATCTTAATTGGCTTTTAAAGCAGTTAAATCAGAATGGGATTAGTTCTGCCAAAGACGTTTTTTTAGCTGTGTGTGATAGAAATCAAAATATTTCATTTTATAAAAAAGAAAATCAATAAAAAACAGATAGTAAATTAAAGCCCTGTAACCTTAAGATGCAGGGCTTTATTGTTGGTAAACTCCCCTATGCTATAAAACCTTTTTAGCAAAATTTTCCGAGCGTGTTGCAATTGCAACATGCTCGGAATGATGCAATGTGATATAATATTGTAAAAATCATTTACTGTATTTTCATTATGATACAATAAGCTCACAAAAAAGAAAGAGGGATAGAACATGTCAAACAAACTAACATTTAACATGGCAAGGGAAAAGCATTTCAAAACATTGGAGCAATATGTGCCGATTGTAGAAAGAGTTCATGGAGGTAATCACTCTGAATTTCATGAAGTTCGAAAAGTATTTGATACAATCAATAAGAAAATCAAAGAGACAGGCTTAGAAAGACCTGAGCTAAACGAAGAATTCACCAAGTTACGCGAAATTACAGATAACTACACAGTTCCGGGTGATGTATGTGAAAGCTATGAAGCTGTATACAATATGCTTGCAGAATTAGACCAAGCATATCAAGTTTAAATTCAGCTTGCTTTTCCATTAATGGTAATTGTCTTGTTGAATATACAAAATCTGAAAAAGGGAGTGAGGGCATGCAAAGGCATATATTAAGAAATAAAAATATAATTGCATTAATTAGTGGTATTTTGATTGCAGTTGGATTTTTAAGCAAGTGGGCCATAGAAAATATGAGCATTTTTGCTTGGTCATTGATTCTTGCTTCCATCTTAGGTGTAGCACCTATTGTCATTCAAGCATATCAGGCTTTACGAGTAAAAGTAGTAAGTATTGATGTTTTAGTTACAATTGCAGTTGTCGGTGCGTTTGTGATTCAGAACTATGAAGAGGCTGCAATTGTTACATTTTTATTCTT
>DHNF01000017.1:17153-17393 GCA_002409375.1 Ruminococcaceae bacterium UBA5423 | reverse complement strand
TATTTTAGATGGTACTCAAACAACGGTGTTATTTTACATTTCAATACTCTCCAAAGTGCAACCAAATTAAATAGTCTATGGAATGATGTTTTCATTCCATAGACTTGGGATAATATATAAATTATTCAACGGTTATTACAGCCGCACTTTTTAACAAATTAGCAACAGCATTGGCTTCGGCCAGTGTACTAAACTCTCCGACTTGCACCGTATACTTTCCAGGCTTGCCTGGCTTCGGTG
>DHNF01000017.1:16552-16975 GCA_002409375.1 Ruminococcaceae bacterium UBA5423 | reverse complement strand
AGGTTTTTTCTTTAATCCACCCACCTTAACTATTGCATTGACAAATCCCTGTGCAAGCTGCGACGCATATTTGTCTGTCAATATCAGCGGCGTATCTACAGGGTGATCCATAAAACCGCACTCGCACAGCACTGCCGGCATTTTGGTTTCTCTCACTTCGTGAAAATCTGCCTTTGCTAAGGGGGATACGCGGTTGCCTTTATTGCCTGTTGTGGCGATTAACGAATCATAAACAGTCTTTTGCAGTTTTAAAGTTTCTTCACCTACGCCCGGATATACATAAACAACTATTCCGCTGCCGCCTCCGGCATTGTGGTGAACCGAAATATAAATATCTGCGCCGAAATTATTGGCCGTATCGGTTCGTTCTTTCAGCGTATAGTCGGTTTTACCAGTCGGATCGTCACAACGGATAATTTCATA
>DHNF01000017.1:15463-16443 GCA_002409375.1 Ruminococcaceae bacterium UBA5423 | reverse complement strand
GTCACAACGGATAATTTCATATCCATCGTATTCTTTTAATCCTTCTATTACACGTTCAACCACTCTGTTATTAAGCCACCATTCGCGTGTCTCGTTTTTGTCATATCGCTTGTCACACCTTCTGCCGGGCGAGTTTATGTAATGTCCTGCGGTGATAGCAATTTTGAATGCCATAACTATTCCCCCTGTTTAGATATAGTATTTTCTATGTCGGCCTTTTTTTCGACCGCTACTTTTAGTTTACTAACAATCTTAGTCAAAAATGACGGAAATGGAACTCCGATTATCGCAAGATTTTCGAGTATGCTTATAAGCTCGTTAATTATCAGCCATATAACTATCAGCAGACCAACGAAAAACACCGCACTATACTTAATCCCCGTCTTTGCCAATGCCTCGTAAAGCAACCAATCGACAATGCCTCCGACGCAAACAACAAGCAGATAGCACAGCTTTTTTACAATGCCGACAAGGCCAATGCTTGAATCAAGTGATTTTGTAACCCACGCCTTAACCATGCCGGTGCAATAATCCAAAACCATAACGGATATAAGCACTGTAATCGGGATAAGCATCACTTCTAAATAAGCAAAAAGCCCGGCCGCCACGGCAGTTATCGCACCTTTAAAATACATTTCTTTCATGCTGTCTCCCCCAATTCTTTTTAATGTAATCCCATTTCCCTCTAATTTTCACGGTTTTTTGCGCTGTTAATCAAATTTCCGGTTTGTATCCCACTGGTTCCATTCGTCAATAAACTTTCCATAATCAAATTCGCGCTCATACTGATACTTGTTGTTATAGTAATCAAGGAAATTATAATAATCCCCCACATCGTCCCTATGGCGGCCATATGCAATCTCGTCCTGCTGCTGTAATAGCTGTAATTGTGTCAGCATTTCGTCACCCTCTGCTTGATAACGGCCATACGCTGCATCATACAGCTCCGGGATAACATTGTTAAGCTGCTGTAAATGAGA
>DHNF01000017.1:11978-15263 GCA_002409375.1 Ruminococcaceae bacterium UBA5423 | reverse complement strand
TGCTGTAAATGAGCGTCATATGCCTGTTGTCCTGCTGTAGTCGCATACGATGAACCGTAGCCGCCGGTTAAAGCCGCAGCGCTCCCCATAGTATCGCGCATGGCGAGATTGCCAAGCTGTGTATACTGGTCTTTGTACTGCTGATAAATCGGGTCGGCATTAAAGTCATAGCTGAAATCCGGGCGGTTCACATACTGATTGTATAATTCCTCTATCTGCTGTGTATAATTGCTTGCATAATCCCCCGGCTTGTTTTTCTGCCAATCAGCTAAATCCTGCGCCGCTCGCTTGACGGTCTCTGATTGCTGATATGTAGGCTGATAATTCGGGTTAGTCATTTCGGCCGGGGTTTTGTTCGGTGTCGCCGCTTTAGGAGCTTGCGGAGCAGTTGTTTTGGGCGCAGACGTTTTTTTAACGCCCATCATCTCATTAACCCTGTCTTGAATAACGGCAGGGTCATATCCCGCAGTTTTCAGCCTTTTCTTTCTATCGCCGCCCACGCCCCACTTACCGGCTATAACCTGCCGGGCAAGCTCATCGATTGAATACTTTGCCACTTTCATTCATCCCCTTTATCCTCGGTTTCCTGCTCCTGCGCCAATTTGATGCGCTCATTATCAGTCATGTTCTGTAACGCCAAGCAAATATCCCGCACCGTGCTCTCGACAACAAGCTTTTTGACCGATGCAGGAAGTGCCGCACCGTTTACAGCTTCAATTAAAGCCTGTTTCAGCCTTTTTATTT
Source organism: Ruminococcaceae bacterium UBA5423 (assembly GCA_002409375.1). Classification (GTDB taxonomy): domain Bacteria; phylum Bacillota; class Clostridia; order Oscillospirales; family Acutalibacteraceae; genus Avimonas. Next base: position 14,519 of record DHNF01000017.1, on the reverse strand, counting down.
CCTCGTCCAAAATTAAGTTTACAGATTTTTTCATAATCTTCCCCCCCGCTTTAACCCAATTTTAATTTCAATCCGACAATCCTTTTTATGATAAATTGGTCCTCTAATGGAGATGCCGAATAAGCCCCATTAGCAACCTGCACCCCTCGGTTATAATCAAATTCAAAATAATTCGAATAAATCTGCAAGCGTGCCTCATAAATTGCGTGTGACGTGCTTGTTGATGGTCCGTTGGCAAGGTTGATGGTTTTAAGATAAAAATATCTGTGGGCGCTATAATTTTCGACAATTTGCGTCTCCAACGCCGCACCACCTATAGAATATGTGACAAGAAAATGCGAAAAGTAATCGGTTGACGGTGTCACATATAATCTGCCTGACACAACGCCGGTTTCATTCCACGGGTAAATTTCAAATGCTGTAATTAATTCATATCCATCAACTGTAACGCCCCTTGACCCGCCTTTTAGCTCAACGCCATTGTCGGATTCAATAGTAAGAGGGCTGATATCGTATGGTAAATTCCCTTCTTTAACTATTACTGTTTGATAGATTGACGCATAATCCAAATCCTGCCCCATTCCGCCGCCGTTTCTGCTTTCATAATCCATAAACCTAAGCTCGTTTACCACTGTATATGTCGGAATATACATACCGTCATCGGCATAGCGAGTATTCAAGCCCGCCGCCAGAATACCGACACGCCCCGATGTCTGAAAATCCTCGTACATAAATCCCTGCGAATTTAAATTTCCCATTCCGGTCAAGGTGCCGTCCTCGTTTGAATACAGCTTATAAAACCCCAGACAAAAATCTCCGCTTTGCATATCTATCCATGTAAAACCATTGCCCGACTGCAACCGTCCTGTTGTAATATCGTCGGCTACAATCGAGCCCGTCTTAATTTTTGCACCGTCAATAACCGTCTGTCCACCCTCGGTATCTATCAAGCTGCTAAATACCGTATTGCCTAAAATGTCAACCCTGTTGCCTTGAATTTTAACTCCCTCAGTCGATAAGTTAATTTGATTAATCAAATCGTTTTTGCTAACCTTTAGCGTGATGTCATTAGCGTTTTGCAAAATGCTGCTTTCCACTATTTCAAAATGGCGTTCAATATCCTCGGGTGCGGGCGACCAATCGCTCGAAACATTGCCTTTCTCCAGCTTAATCCACTCTATACTGCTTTCCTCACTAACCGAGCTTGGCATTGGGTATACATATAAGTGTGTGTTTTCAGAAGAACCGACAATCCAGTCAAAGGTTTTTACAAACACACCATTTGAGTTCAAATCCGAAGAATTAAGGCTGATAATATTGACCGAACCGCCGGAATTATAAAGCCCGAAATGTGTTTTTCCACCCCCCAGCATACCTTTTATTGAAACAGTTACCTGCGTGCCTTGCGGTATATTTTCCGTCATTTCATATGTTTTTATAGGATAATGGCTGTTTGTAACCGGCACCCCCGAAAGCATAAGCAGGTTTTTCCCGCCGACTTTTACATTGTCATATAACGGCGACCAACAATAATCGGCAGCATCATTGCTTTCCGTAGGCGTGGTTTTATTATAAGCAAGCCCTAAATATCGTTTACCCTCCGGACTGTCACCCATGCCGCTGCCGTTTGCATCATCAGCGTATTTCACCCAAGTATAGGTTGTTACGCCATCCTCCCCGTCCGGGCCTTGTATACCTTGATCGCCCTTGATTTTTGTCCACTTATAATCTGCCGGATTGTCGGACGGTGTTTGATTAGAATTTCCGTATGCAATTCCGATATAAAGCTTGTCGGCGGGGTTATCGTCCATATTTGCTCCGGCAGGGTCGTTGGAATATTTAATCCATGTATAAATCGGGGCTGTGTTTATCTGCTCGGTTATTTGAATTTTAAAAGAATCGACATTCTGTGCTAATACACTGTATTTTGTATAAAGCGTTGTGCCGCCTTGGTTTTCCTCATATTCTGCGTCGGACATCAAAACGCCAAATTTTCCGTTTGCAAGTTCAACAGAAGTTTGCAAGCTTGCAATATCACAATCCATTTCATTAAAAAGAATACTCAGCTTTTTGCCGCCTTCACCATCTCCGACAAATATCTTTGCAGCGCTGATATTCGCATCCGACGCAACCATCGAATCACGGATAATAGCACCCTTGATACCGTCCTCATGCAGTCCGGCCGCGTCAAACATTAGATTGCCGTCAGCGTCCCATACATACAGGTTGTAATCACCAAGCTCATCCTTACCAAGCTGTACCCTCACCCTGCTATTATCATTTATCTGTATAGTGTTATCGGCAACCATAAATTTTCCGTCAGATGAAGCAATCTCAACCTCGCCTGTGTTGATTGATTCAATCATTGCGCTTTTTATTGTCGCGTTTGCAATTGATGTATTTACAGAATTAATTACCAGCGATTGAAGTGAACCGCTGCCAATATTACCGGCCATTATATTACCAATATTCGCAACATCGGCACGCAGGCTTGAAATATATCCGTCCTCTGCCTGCAACTGCTCTATCGTTGCATATTTT
>DHNF01000017.1:10233-11775 GCA_002409375.1 Ruminococcaceae bacterium UBA5423 | reverse complement strand
GGTTTGCATTGATATAATCAGCCGTTAATTGTTTTATTGTTGCGAATGTGAAATGAGCTGTGTCAGCCAGCATGTATCGTGAATACAGCTTGTCGTCACTTATTGAGCCCGGCTTTATCATATTGTTGTCTATTGAATTTGTTAAATTATTCAAATCATCAAGCGAAAGATTGTTAAGAGTAAAGCGCAGCTGCTCGGTAAGCAAAAACAGGTAGTTTTGCAGTTTTTTCACTTGCCGTTTATTCGTAAAATCCATATCACTAAAATTTAAAGGCGTTATATTAAGGCTTGCCATTACAGTTCACTTCCCTGCTCAATCACTTTTGAGATGGAAAATATTTTAGAGTTTCCCTTGCCTGCAAACCTGATATTAAAATGGTCACATCTGTGCGGAATTATTGGCAGTGTAACCGATTGCTTTTTTGGCGTGCATGTCATAAAAACCTGCTGCCATTCACAGTCCGAATCATATTGCAAAGCAATCGATACTTGTGAATTGCTGCTCAACTCCATTCGCAGTATGATTTTTGACACATATTTATTGTCGGGCATGTTTTGCCCCAAATCTCCCGTTTCGGCAAACCATTCAAAAACAGTTTCATTATCGCCTTTTACCGTATACAGCTTGTTGTCGGTAGCATTAACAAAATATAAGTTATCGTGGGCATTTGCAAAATCGATTGCATGGGTATTATCTTCTCTGTGCCACATTCCGCGCATTTCGTCATACACAAATAAGTGCCAGTTACCAATCTCATTTTTCATCGAAACATAATATTTATCGCCAAAAGCTGCTGCCACAGCGTCGCAGTATTTTTCATATCCCAACGCATCAGACACATTTACGGTCATACTGCCCTCAAACGCGACAATACCGTTTTGACTTTTGTAATACAGTGTTTCGTTAACTATAGCCAGGGATCTTTCGCTGCCCTTTTGAACGCCACGCAAAGCGCTGCTTGTTATCTGAAAATTTGACGGTTTGTTGCCAAATATTTTATGAACACAATGCTCTTTAAAGAAAAACACATATCCCATATAAGTGGCAGCGCCCGTAAAATCTCCGTCACTGCCTATTGTTGCAGAATAACTGTCGGTTGAAATGCCCTCAAAGCAATTCCAGTTAAACGGGTCGCCCAGCTTGCAGGCATATATCTCATGGTTTTCGGAAGAACAGCCCCAAAGCCTGTTGTCACATTCCGTGATAAAATCCATGTTCGGCACTAAGCGCCTAACAGTCAATCCGCCATCCTGTGAAAATGCTTCGTCAATAAGACCGACAACGACAATATAATTTTCTGCCACATCGACTAATATAAAAGTATTGTTAAAATAATCATTTGTGCTGCCCGAAATGCCAATGCCGTCCCCCCGACTAAAACCCACACCAATGCTGCTTGCCTCAATCTTGACATAAGCAGATGCAATCGGGATCCACATTTTAGACGACGCAGACCATTTTTTAAGCGTGTTTGGCACTGTCGATAAATCTAACCATATGTCGCCGTCCTCCGGCTCGGCGGGGGCGGCATCAGAAACGGT
>DHNF01000017.1:0-10090 GCA_002409375.1 Ruminococcaceae bacterium UBA5423 | reverse complement strand
CGCCGTCCTCCGGCTCGGCGGGTGCGGCATCAGAAACGGTATAATCATCTGTAAATTCAGTTGTGGTTTTTGTTTCGGGATCCCAATTTACTAATGTATAAGAGATGTTCGCTTGTCCTGCTTGCCAAGTCTTTTCTAAATTGCCGAACAAGTGCGTTGCTGTATTGTAAAATTTTTTGTCCGGCCAAATAAGCACAAGTGCGCCCATTGATACAAATGCTTTCGGCGAGTCCTCCACCGTGCCGCGCAGCACCGTTTCACCGTTCACACCGTCATTGCCATAAAAGCTAACTCCATCAACCCAATATAGGCACTCTTTATAAAATATACCGTTGGGTTTTGTAATAGTGTTGCCGATACCCCGTTTGTCACGCGGCGACAACACAGGATATAGTGAGGATGACATATTATGCATGTTATAAAACTCATTTTCTTTTATAACCTCGTTATGGTTATATCCGCGAAATTCCTGTATCATATCCCGTGATGTTTTAATTTCTTGCAAAAACGGCAAGCGCATAATATTCCCTCGTTTCCGTTATGCCTGTATTAAAAATTCATTACAACCTAATATTATTATTTTGCAATGGCGGGTGCCGGCGGTTATAATACGCCTCAAAATTTACGAACGCATTGTTAAACATTAAAATGCTGTTGTTATACCGCGAGTATTCAGCGTTATGAAAATCAATCATAGAAAACATATAATAAAGATACAAATCGCTGTAGGGATCCGGTACAAGCAGCACTGTATTGCCGTCGGTTTCTTCGGTGTATTCGTCAAATTCAACTGTATCTGCGCCCTCATGGGTTTTTATTATTTCATTAAAAATCATGCCGTCAAGAAAATTCAGCCACCCTATCTTTTCGCTGTGCATATATTGGTTTGGCTTTGCCGTATCACAGCGGCTTATTGCCTGTGTTATAGTCATATGCAGCACACCCTTTGTGGGGGGCACAGGCCTTAAGCAAAACCCTGTGCCCCGCTAAAAATGATTACCTGACGCTTTTTGAAAACTCGTCGGCCATTTTTTCGGAATACCGTGCAGCGTATTCGTCCTGCTTTAGCGAGCTGTCAAGCACCTCTTTGACATATCTCGGAACTTTAACCGTAACGCCGCGTTTTATCTGAAATGATTTTCCGTTAACCGCTACAAAAACATCGTCCTTATACTTGCCGTTGTCCTTGAATAACCGGACCTCGACCAAATCCTGCATTCGCTTTTCATTTTCCAGCACACTCGGCGGTACCGTGTTTTGCGGCGCCATTTTGCTTTGTTTGCCTACAAGCTTTTTAAGCTCGGCAATTTGTGTTTGCAGCGTTTCTATATCGGGTGTGCTTTTAATTTTGCTGTCTGCCATTTAAACAAACCTCCTTTTTGTTGTAAACGCCGTCCTCGGCGTTTTGCGTCGTTATGACGAACAATTTTTATAACAACAATTCAATCAAAATATTTGGTTAATTTCAGTTTGGACCCGACTGAAATGATGATGCGGACTCAATGCGTACCATATAACCCTCCACCAGCCTTTCGGCAGTTTTAGTTGCTTTCCAACCGGCAGATGCCCGCTGATTGAGCGGGTCGGCAGTGCCGGAAGAGCCAAGCTGTTTAATGATATGCTCCAATCCGCCTCCACTTATTTCTGTAATGCCGTATGCGTTAGCTCCGACAACAAGTGTCGAGTAAACATCTATACCATCGGCACCGGCGCTGCCAAAAATTTTTGCCTCTGTGGTTTCAATAAAACGGCAGTTTGCGATTTTGCCGATTTCGCCGTTAAACAGATTTTCAGGTCTGGCGTATTTATGCGCTTCTATCCATTCATCGGACCGCATCAAGTCATATGCAACGTCCGGGTGGATAATTGCAACATACGAACCCTCAATCGGCTTTGCAAGCTGAGTTTTTAAAAAACGCACAGCTTTATAAACGCAATCGACAGTGAATTTTGCATCTGCCGTTATGGACGAACGCGCTGTAACCGGTGTGACGGTATCGCCCGTAACAATTGGCGCATATTGCACATTTGTGCCGCCGTTTAACACTTCCCGCGTGATTGTGTCAAGGGTGCGCCCTGCCTGATCCCCCAAAAGCTCGGTTGCCTGCACCATGTTGTTATCAATAGCGCTCAACAAAAGCATATCAGGCAACTGAATCCATCCGCCGTACTGCTCTACTGTTGCCGTAATGATTGACACATTAAGTGCCTGACCGTCAGGGGTAACGCCCTCCTCAAGCGTAGTTGTCATTTTGGGCAGTGGCGAATACTTGCGAAATTCTATAGTTTTACCGCCGTTTTTGGGTATAGGGTGCTTTTGCCCAAACTGATCATGTACAAGATTTGTTAATGCATTGTCGATAAGATAGTCGGAATAATAGGTTTTCATTTCCGGCGACAAGTCATTGCCGGGTGTATTGCTCGATGTCACATTCGACGCCGTATCAAACAATGTCAAATCAAGCACGAATAAATTTTTGTTAAGCATATAAAATTCCCCTTTCATATTTTTGGGGAACAATTAAAATTTAATTTGCTCCCCATACTGCACACGACGCGCTATTTCGCGCCTGTCGGCAGCCGTAAGTTTAGATACATCATTTTTTATAACCACACCCGTTTGCGATGAAAGCCCGTTTTCTGTTGGCCGATTAGCGCGCGCTTTTATGTTATTAACCGTCTGCTGGTGTATTTTTTGGGCAGTATACTGCATAGCACCGCCCAAAATATCGTCCATGTGCACAGCTTGATACGCCGCTTTTACATCTACGCCGCTTTTCAACAGCTTTAAAAAAGATGGATTTTTAATCTCATCGTTCAAATCAAACGCCGGATATATCTGCTTTATCTGCTCGCTTTGATGTATCCAATCGGCATATATCCTGTCGGCATTTTGTCTGCGCTGAAATTCCTCATGTGCTCGTTTAAGCTCGGTGTTTTCCCGCTCCATCTTTTTAAATTTTTTGAGCTGTTCTACGGTTAATCCCTTTTGCGCCGCCTCGTCCTCATAATACGAATCGTCATCTTGTATGGCCTTTGACAGCTTATCAATGTCATCGGACGATACACCGTATTTTGATGACAAAATGTCAATCACCGGATTTAATCTTTCAAGCTGAGCTTCCAGAGTTTTTGTTTCCTTAAACCGCTTGTCGATAATTCCCTGCACGCGTTCAGTGAACAAATCCTTGTAATCACTGTTAATCAGCTTTTCAAACTCGGCTTTTTTTGTGTTTAAGTCACTGTTGACGGCTGTGGTCGATATGTTACCGGCGGCGTCCCGGTTTTGTCCATTGTCTGCAGCATTTTCGACAACCGCATTGTCGGCGTATGTTTCGCCGTTGTCATCCTTGCCGTATTTCACTTGGGACAATGGTATGCCCGCCCGCTTGCTCTTCCCGGCGACAGAAGGAAAATTTTTGCCATCGCCCGTCTGTGCTGCACCTTCGCTTTCCGCTGTTGTTATGGATGTCCCGCCGGCTACAGTGCCAGAACCTGCTGTGTCAAACAAGCGTAAATTTAATGCGAATGGCAGCCCTGTTTTAGTTTTCATTGTAGGATTTCTCCTTTTTAAAAATTCATGGTCTTTCCCAAGAGTCAGACTTTATTGTCAAACTAAACTTACCATAAACTAACAGTAGTTTCCCCCTACTTTTACCGGGCTTGCAATGTAATTTAGCGCAACAGCTCAACATTTTCGGGATATTTTGCAGCAAGCAATTCAAATCCAAGAAAAATCGTGTTTATTATAGTTTGCAGCCGCTCACAAAACAGTTTTTTTGTATCCGCGACAATATGAACATTGCCTGAGTCGTGATGCATAAAAAAATATCGCAAATTTCCGTTTTCGTGCTCGTTTTTAAGTGCTTGCAAAAGCGTAAAGGACAACATAGAAACAGCCGAGCATACAATATCAAGCCCCGGATTATACTCTGCGTGCCCTTCAATTGTTATTTTGTGCCTGTTACCTTTTTTATTACATTTTACAGTAACCACAATTACATGCCCCCTTATACTCGTTTATCATTCCGGCCTTGCGATGTTGAGGGCGCGCTCTCGCGCCTTTGCCGCGGCGGTTTTACTCCCGGCATTCTTAAACGCTGTATCCGGCATATTTGCTTTAATTTTTGCCGGTATTCCTGTTTCGGGTTCCATTGCCGGAGCAATTCGTGTGCCTTGTGTTGCATCAATTATTTGCGCCATGTGCTGCATTTGCATCTGCATATCGTTCACCCTTTGCAGCAGCGTTTGGTTTTGAGATATCTTTTGAATAATTGATTGCTTGCCCTCAAAATCCATCATATCAACTGCAATAAGTGCTTGGTCTGACAGCATGGGATCAAAAAATCCGGCTTCATACATCTCCTTTGCAAGCTCATTTTGCGCTATTTTATTAAACGGGCTGGATTTTTGAGATGTAATTTGTATATCAAATACCGGTCTTCTATCACCCAAATCAACACCGTATGCACTGCCCTGCGGCTGCGGCTTAATTGCGGCATTGCTAAATGTTACATATCGCTGCTCTCCTGCCCCGCTTATGCGAAAACAGCGCGGTTCGTCATAAAACTGCCGAATTAACTCCAAGCACAGATAATTAACTTTACGAAAAGCCCGATAGCTGTTTTTTATCATATCGCGGGACAGCTTACTTCCCGCCTCCTGCAAAGCTGCAATAGCCGATGCGGCGGTAACGCCGCCTGATGTGCCGCCCTGTGAAAAATCGCGGTTTCCCGATGTTTCTTTAAGCTCGTCAACCTTTTGCTGCATTATCTGAACATACAGAGGGTTCAGCGGCTGAACTTGAATTTCGCGTATGCTGTCGTCGCCCAAAGACGAGCCGGAAACATGAACAAAGTCTTTGCTCCAATCGGCAAATTCCTCCTCGTTTACACTGCCGGTATTCTTAATAAAAAACCGTTTTTTTGTTGCCATCAACGCGTTTCGTATAATTGATTGATTAAGCTTGTCAATGTACATCTGAGTATCTTTCATAATATCGATATATCCAAACCCGCACGGTGTACCCTCTTCGACAAACATTGTGTCAAAAACAAACGGATACATCCCATGATCATAAAAGCCGCGCTTCGCATATACAGGATTATTTTCCGACGCATACAGCACCTCGTTATTGACAAACTTGCAATAATGCAAGACTTCACCGCACTCGGTGAGCAGCTTATAATACCAATCCACCACAGCAGATTTTTGCGAAGTGTCCACCGTATCATCATATATGTACTTTGCCACATCCACCGCGGCGGATTTTAGCTTTCCCTTTAGCTTAGAATAGTTTTGCGTTAGTATATCGTTGTCCACAAGCTCGACAGTGAACAGATTTTTGCTTTTTTGAATATCTTTTATACCCGGCTCCCAAAAAATATTGAGAATATCAAGCTGCTTAATGTCAATATCCCCAAGTCCGTTTTCAAGCATAGGATTCCAAAACACGCCGTAAACACCTGTGCCGGTTTTCAGCTTGTACCACCATGTGTCCGAATAGGTTTGCTCAAACTCATTGTGTTCGAGTATGACCGGCAAAATTTGACTAAGCTGCTTTGCGGCCTCTTTGTCTCCTTGTTCGCGTGGCAGCACATTCGGCTCGGGAAAATTATCCATAGCATCGGCATGCTTGTTTGCAATCGAATTAAAAAGCCACGCGCTTGCAGGCTCGGGGTCGGTCGGTTTAGCATTGTTTGGTCGTATTTGCTCCCAATGACGCATTTTGTACCATTGCTCATTTTCAATAATACGGTTTTCTAAATTTGCTTTGCCCTGCTTATATTTTTGTAGTATCTGCGTTGCCTGTAAGATTTGCTCTTTACTGATTTTTTCGCCCTGCTGTCTTGACTTTTGTTGCGGTGCCCCCACAATGTCAAGAATTTTATCTATCATTGCCATTTGCTTCTCCTTTTAAATCACATACGATAAAATGTGTATTTGTCGGGCTTTATCTTGTCCACAAACAAATTAAGCGGGTCATTTTGGATATCGGGTGCAAGCGTGTTTTTGCGCGGACTAATTGGGTTTTCCATCAGCACATATCGACATTCGTCATATGCGTGGTCCTCCTGTGTGGTATCTATGTCCTCAACATTTTTTTGGTCATACACAAGCGATGGTATTGTGCGGATAAAGTGCTTGCAAATTTTAAACACATAAAACATCGGTATGCCGTCATCGTCAAAAGTCAGCCTGTAATGATACTGCATTTTGCCGGCAATACGCGTATTATCACCGGCTGTCCAGCAAACAAAATTGGGCGGCCGCTCCATCATAATTGCAACAGATTCGCCACGGCTTTCGTCAAAAATAGAAGGGTCGGCAATGCCGATAATATTGCGTCCCTTTAAGTTTTCGTCCTCGTTTTCAATACACTTTATCTCGGCGGCAATTTCACAAGGGTTCATCTTAACGCCCTCATTCGGCGTACCTGTGCAGCCATAAAACTCTTTTATTCGAAATATGCGCCCATCATAATCCACCGCATACCACCCAACCGAAAAAGGCTTTGCATATCCAAAATCAAAGCCACGATATATCTGCCACTCCTTTGGCACCTTAAACGGGTTAATAACATGTGTCCACCGTTGATCGTTGTAATGCTCAGGGTCATTGCGCCATTCCCTAAACACCTGTCCGTCAAAGCTGTCCCAACTGCCGTATAGCAGCGCATTTCGCTCAGCCTCGGGCAGCATTGCAAGGTTTGCCAAATAATCGGGATTGTTTTTAATTAACTCGCTGTTGTCAAACACGGTTGAGGGCACAAATATTCGCTTGCGCTCCATTTTGATTTTGTTACCATTCGGGTCAATAACATTCACGGTTTCGGTTATTGGCGTCATGGGAGGTGCGGCGGTTATAAATCTGTCCTTTACCCACCCATGCCCTACACCGCCCGGATTTGTCGTCGCTCTTATATAAACCCGCGTTCCTGCACCCGACGGCCTGTTTCTGCTGAACATATAGCTGTATTCTTCCCATGTAAAATGTGTCAGCTCATCAAACGCAACAAAATCATACCGCTTGCCCTGATAATTCACCCTGTCTTTTGTGTGCTGCATCGAACCGAAATATATCTTTGCTCCTGACGGGAACCGCCAAAAATGCTCGGTTGCATAATACCGCGCCTTTGGAAATGCAGGCTTGTAAATATCGCGAGAGCGGTCAATCAGCTCGGATAACTGCGGGTATGTCTTGCGCAGTATAATCCCCCTGTAATGCGGGATATGCACCTGCCGCAGTGCCTCGGTCAACAGAGCGTCAGACTTGCCGCCGCCTGCTGCACCGCCGTACAACGCCTCATACTCCGGTCTTTGCTGAAACATAAGCTGCTTTGGCTGTGGTGTCCATATCACTTTGCTCATATCACCCGCCGCCCTCCTGTCCCCCGGTTGCGATATCACTATAAACCGAATAAAACAAAAAATCCCCCTACTTTTATATTTGTAGACACAAAAAAGAGGCGGTATTATATACCACCTCTTTTTTGCGCCAGCGGTAGAATGAGGGCATCCCACCCTGCAATTTTTTAATTATTCAGCAGGCATCAATTAGATAACAATTACCAATATAAAATCCCAAGCTATACGAAAAACGGAACGCTGAGGACAGCGTTCCCTACGACACATGTATTTTATAATGAAATCCCGCACCAAATCATGTATCGAACGCCATTCCGGTGTTCCCGCACTATTTGTGTAGGGCGCGATGCCCTCATCTCGCCGTTTACATCAATCTAATATTTTTTTCAGCGTTCTCATGGAGTTAAGCACTGCAAGCATTGCCACACCCACATCGCCAAATACCGCCGCCCACATTGTTGTAAGACCCAATGCACCGAGGATTAATATAACTGCTTTTACAAAGAGCGAAAACACAATGTTTTGCCATACTATACGCCGTGTTTTTTTAGCGATTCGTATCGCTGTTGCAAGCTTGATTGGTTCATCGGTTATCAAAACAACATCTGCCGCTTCGATTGCGGCATCAGAACCCAAGCCGCCCATTGCAACGCCGATGTCAGCACGGGCAAGCACGGGAGCATCGTTTATGCCATCTCCCACAAAAGCAAGTGTGCCGTAATTTTCGGAATGCTTTAGTATGCTTTCAAGCTTTTCAACCTTGTCTTGCGGCAAAAGCTCTGCATAAAATTCGCTAATTCCTATTTTTTCGGCAGCTTTTTGTGCGGCGGCAACATTGTCGCCGGTAAGCATCGCAATATTCTTGACACCGGATTTTTTCAGCTCGTTTATCGCTTGACGACTGCCGGGCTTTAATTGATCCTCAATTTCAATATATCCTGCAAATGTACCGTTTACGGCAACAAAGACAGTTGTACCCGTCGTTTGTACTTTTGGCACATCAATTTTATGAGTTGTCATTAACCTCCGGTTTCCTGCAAGAACCTGCTGTTTGTCTATGTCCGCTTTTATACCCAACCCGGCTATTTCCTTGTGATTAGTAACACGGCCATTATCTATTTGAGCATCATAAGCCTTTTGAACCGACAGTGCAATTGGGTGGTTTGAAAGGCTTTCGGCATGAGCGGCAAGGTGCAGCAAGCGATTTTTATCAAAGCCCGGCGCGGGTACAGCTTGCGTAACAGAAAACACGCCGTGTGTTAGTGTGCCTGTTTTATCAAACACCACCGTTTTTACATTAGTCAGTGCATCAAGATAGTTACTTCCCTTAATTAAAATGCCGCTGCGTGATGCACCGCCGATTCCCCCAAAATAGCCAAGCGGTATAGAAATGACCAGTGCACACGGACAAGACACAACAAGAAATACAAGCGCCCGATTTATCCATTCGACAAAGCTTTGTCCGGGCATCACGAGAGGAGGTATTATACTTAATGCCAATGCAGCCAATACCACAATCGGGGTATAAATGCGTGCAAATTTTGTTATAAATCTTTCGGTTTTAGTTTTTTTGTCGCCGGCGTTTTGAACCAAATCTAAAATTTTCGAGACCGTGGACTCGCCAAACGGCTTTGTTACTTTTATTGTCAAAAGCCCATTAAGGTTTACACTGCCTGCCAAAATCTCACTTCCCGGCAAAACATCACTCGGCATGGATTCGCCTGTAAGTGCTGACGCGTCAATAGATGCAAACCCCTCAATCACAAAACCGTCGAGGGGGATTTTTTCGCCGGCTCTTACGACAATAATATCTCCGACATTGACATTCTGAGGCTCGATGCGCCGTAATCCGTCAGAAGTTTTTAGATTTGCATAGTCGGGACGAATGTCCATTAAATCCACAACCGATTTGCGTGATCGTCCGACGGCAAAATCCTGAAACAGCTCACCAATTTGATAAAAAATCATCACTGCAACGCCTTCGGCATATTCGCCGATTGCAAACGCCCCTATTGTAGCGACGGCCATTAAAAAGTTTTCATCAAAGATTTTCATTTTTATGATGCTGCGAAAAGCGGCGTATAATACACTGCTGCCAAAAGCAAGATATGCAGCAAAAAACAATATTGTTTTTAAAATATTTGTCGGCTCAATTATCAGTGCCGCAATATAAGCCACAAAACCAACCGCAAATGTAATGTATCGAACTATGTGATTTTGCTTTGCCGTATCAGGTGAATTAGCTCGGCAATCCGAGCACGACGGACACGCACCGTAACCCGGCCGGTTTAATGCAAGATGTTTTCCCATTCGGTTTTTCCTTTCTATTCTTTAATATGCGAATGTGCTTGCTCAAATATGTTTTTTATATGCCTGTCGTCAAGGGAATAAAACACAACCTTGCCGTCACGGCGAAATTTTACAAGCCGTGCCTGCTTTAATACGCGAAGCTGGTGTGAAATGGCGGATTTTGTCATGTTAAGAAGTGCGGCAATATCACACACACACATTTCAGAATGCATAAGTGCAGATATAATCTTCACGCGGGTGAAATCACCAAAAACTTTAAAAAGCTCAGAAATATCTTGCATATCCCCCTTATCAGGCATGTGGGCTCTGACTTTTTCAACAACATCATGGTGCAGAATGTTGCAGTCACAGCGATCTGTATGTTTATTGCTTCTAATCAATTTATCACTCCTTTTACACTCGAACAGTTGAGC